>CAJYIP010000024.1 GCA_913775275.1 Patescibacteria group bacterium
TACAACGCGTGGAAGTTGGTGATGTGCCAGCGGTTCGATGAGCAGTTTCTCGTTCGATTTGGTGGCGTTGATTTCGCGAGAGAGCTCTTGAGCCTTCTCGATCGTCACCACGATGTCCCCCACTCGATCAGAGCACTCCGAGACAAAGTCAGCGACCTGCTTTGATATCACACCCGTCCGCCACGCAGCGTCGAGCTCATCCGAGCTCCGCTGTGTGGCGGGGGTGATTTTTTCATTTAAGACGCGCGCGCGATGTCGATGATTACTTCGCTACCTTCGACTTTGACGATGACTCGTGTCCCATCTGCCATAGTGTCCGTGAATGTCGCCAGTGTTTCAGCGGCAATCGGATCCTTATATTCCTGGATCGCCTGCGCGATATCATGGTCGTCGGTCGTGACATGGAGATAGATGCGGTCGTCGACATTCAAGCTAGCACTCTTTCGGGCCGATTGGATATGGCGGATGACTTCGCGGGCTAGGCCTTCGCGGCGCAGTTCAGGCGTGATCGTTTTATCGAGCGAAACAGCTTCGTTGCTATCATGTGACACGACTTTGACGTTCACCTCTTCGGCGATGATCGATTCGTAGAACGTGTCGAGCTTTTCACCACCGTACGTCAGCTGTGAAAGCGGTTGGCGAACTTTGATCTGAACCTCGGTCTCACTTTTTTGCATACGCAGGCCTAGCCCGGTCTCGATAATTTGACGGGTCTGTGCCATACGATCAAGCACCAGCTCGTTTGCGTGGCCAACCTGCGGCCAATCGGTCAGGTGAACACTTTCTCCGCCAGTCAGTTTGCGGTAGAGCTCTTCGGCCATGAATGGGACGAACGGTGCCAAGGCCTGACTGAGACGAACCAGGACATAATGCAAGGTCCGGTAAGCGTCGTTCTTGTCGCTATCATCTTCTGACTTCCAGAAGCGTCGGCGGCTACGGCGGACATACCAGTTTGAAGCATCATCGAGGAACGGCAAGATCGGATCAGTTGCGTTCGGAATATCGTAGGTATCCATGTGGGTTTCGATGTCGTGAATCAGCTGGTGAACGCGACTAATGATCCATTGGTCAAGTGGGTTCGTCACCGTGTCAGACGGATCGGTAAGGTCGCCGTTGAACTCCCAGCCATCAACCGCCGCGTACATCGTAAAGAAGTCGTACATGTTCCACACCATGCTCAACTTGCGAGCGACATCCCCTACTTCTTTATCTTGGAGCGCAAAATCTTCGCCGTTCATCAGTGGGCTCGAGAGGAGGAGGAAGCGCAGTGAATCAGCGCTGAACTTGTCCATCAGCTCATTCGGATCGGTGTAGTTGCCGTAGCTTTTGCTCATCTTGCGGCCGTCGTTTCCAGCGACATTTCCTGTCACGACGACGTTCTTGAACGAGTTTTCGCCGAAGAGTGCCACACTCATGGCGTGCATGTAGTAGAACCAGGCACGGACTTGGCCGATGTATTCGACGATGAAATCGCCGGGGAAATTGGCTTCGAACTTTTCCTTGTTTTCGAACGGATAATGAAACTGTGCGAATGGCATACTGCCGGCTTCGAACCAACTGTCCATGACTTTGTCGATGCGAGTGTAGGTTTCGCCGTCGATGTCAAAGGTAACATCGTCGATCCACGGTCGATGGTAGTCATCGAGTTCGACACCACTCAGCTCTTTCAGTTCAGCGTAGCTACCGATGACTTTTACGTTGCCTGACGGAGACTTCCAGACAGGCATCGCGGTCGCCCAAAAACGGTCACGTGAGATATTCCAGTCTGGTGCTTGCAGGACGGTTTTTTCAAAACGGCCGTGTTTGACGTGGCCTGGGAACCAGTTGATCGGTTCGTTCTTTTCGAGCATTTTTTCACGCTGGCCGTCGATGTCCATGAACCAGCTCGGGTGAGCCCGGTACATCAGTTTCGTGCCACAGCGGTGACAGTGCGGGTAGCTGTGACGAATATAATCGATCTTCCAAACGACGCCGCGTTCGTGAAGGGTTTTTGCGATGGTTTTATTAATTGCCCAGACGTTTTGGCCTTGCCATTCACTCTCGGTGTATTCGCCGTTTTCATCAAGGACATGGACGACGGGTATCTTTTTCTCACGGGCCAGGGCGAAGTCTTCTTCACCGTATGCCGGCGCGATGTGGACGATACCGGTACCGGATTCGGTCGTGACGTAGTCGGCTGCCCAGATCTTATGGGCGTTGTCGCCACGGTCTTCAAAGAGCGGTTCGTAGCTGAGGCCGACGAGGTCCGCACCGCTCATCTCACGAACGATCGTGTAGTCAAGCGGCTGGTGTTTCTCATCGGTCAAAACTGTCGCGACGAGGTCTTTTGCCATGACGAACACATCATCCCCGACCGAGACTTCAACGTAGGTCACATCAGGGTTCACGGCTAAAGCAGTGTTCGCTGGTAGCGTCCATGGTGTCGTCGTCCACGCCAGGAGTGTTGAGCCATCGGAGAGCGTAAACTTCACATAGACACTTGGATCCGTCACATCCTGATACGCGCCAGCATCCATCGTGACTTCAGCTTTCGAAAGCGGTGTCGCATCAAGCGTACAGTACATCAGTACCTTTTCGCCTTCATAAATTTTGCCTTTTTCGTAGAGTTCCTTGAACGCCCACCAAATAGATTCCATGTAATCTTTGTCCATGGTTTTGTAGGCACCCTTGAAATCAACCCAGCGTCCGATACGGTCGATTGTGTCTTCCCAAAGCGAGCTGGTTTCAAGCATGTTGGCACGGGTGGCGGTAATGTAGTTTTCAATACCGTATTCGATTACTTCCTGGCGAGAGTTAATGCCAAGTTTCTTTTCAGTGTAGCGTTCAGCTGGCAGGCCATGCGCATCCCAGCCCCAAACGCGTTCGACACGCTTACCTTTCATGGTTTGATAGCGAGGCACGGCATCTTTAACGATTGAACTAAGGAGCGTTCCATGGTGCGGCACACCGGAAATGAACGGTGGTCCATCGTAGAAGACATACGAGTTCTCTTTCGAGCGCATGTTGATCGACTTCTCGAAGGTTTTGTTATCTTTCCAGTACTTTACGAGATCTTTTTCGTACTCAAGGGCACGGCGGCGGCTGTTAGCTTCAAATTTCATGCTTTACTCTTTTCTAATTCTTGTTTCAATTTGTCGATAAATTCACTTTTGAGCAATTCGTTCCATGGCGTAAATAACGGTGATGGAAGGCTGTCATAGTCAACCCAGCGCAGTTCTTCGCATTTCTCTGGCTCGAGGTTTTCTGGTTCGCCAGATTCCCAGTCAGCCAGCGTAAAGATTGAAACTGAGTGAATGCCTTCATCAGGAAAATAGTTGTTCGTCGCGGCCCCGAAGCGAAGATTTTTGATGTCGCAGCCGACTTCTTCTTTGACTTCACGACGGACAGCCTGTTCGAATGTCTCACCGACTTCTTGCCAACCGCCAGGGACAGACCAGGTGCCGGGGCCGTGCTTGCCAGCTCGCTTGATCATAAGAAATTTACCGTTGCGCATAATGATCGCGGCTTGCCCTACCCATACGTGGTCTGTGTCGTTCATTGATCCCATATTCTCTCCTTACACCTTATTACTTTCATCATCTTCTCATTGCCGAACCATATGTACCGATGGAATTGTCTCAGCGAACAAATGTTCCGAACCAGGGACAAGGACAAAGTCGTTCTTTTCATAAAATCGAATAGCCCGATCATTATAGAGTGCAACGTCAACGTACGTTGGTGCCGATGGGTCAAAACTATCGCAGGCGCGATCAAGGAGCTGCTTGCCAACACCCTTGCCGTGATACTCCGAATCGACATATATCGCCTCCAGTCGCTGAATACCGTCGCGCTCAGTTGCCGATACCATACCTATCACCTCGTCCGCCTCTTTAGCGACAAACAAAAAGCTGTGCATGTTGTCCTGTAGGATTGATCGCACCCGCTCACGAGAGAGTGCCAGTGCCTCTTCTGTCATCCACGAATCGACATAGTTCTTTACCCAGTCACGAGACACGCCAGCGTCTTCATTCGGATATACTTTCAACCACTCCTGGGCCTGCACACGACGGTACTTTGGCACATCGTCGAGCGTCGGTCGTTTAATAACGATCGGTGGCTGCTCGTGTTCTGGCGTGTGTCTACGAAATGTTTCCATAATAAAAATCCTTCCAGCTATCGGAACCCTGATGTGGGTGGTACCATCCGATTTCTGAAAGGATTGAACCTTCAGCACTTGATTGTTGCTCTGACGCGGCGATCACGTTGGGTTCTACTAAGTCGAAACCGTTCTTCCCAAAACTCGTAGCTGATAACTACTCAAACGTTTATAAGACAATTATATCATGCTACTGCGCACCGGCGCTATAGAGTCCTTTGACCTCTGCGGCTCCAAGGGGGCGATTATAGAATCGGACATCATCCAGTGCACCGCTGAACCATTCATTCGCGCCCTGAGTAGATCCAAGATACAAAGAGTTCGCGTTGAAAGCCGTGATTGGTGCGCTCATGGGTGATGATGCGACCAATGCACCATTCACGTAAGTTCTCGCAATACTCCGATCTGAGTCAATCGTATAGACAACATGGCTCCATGCGCCAACAGGAATGACACTACCTGCGCTTGAATAATTCGCCGTCCAGCCGGATCCTGTTGTTGCGAAAAGGGCGCTAGCTACACCGCTACTGGTAATGCGATACTTGTACTGCTGTTCTTTACCTAAAAACATATGGATTGCTGCAGTTGACGATGGTCGCGCCCATACGCTCATTGTGAGGTTTCGCTGATTGAACGCTGTGCTATTTCCAAAATTGATTGTTGCATTGCTTCCGTTAAATTGATACGCACCGTCAGGCTGACCGTTCTGACCGGTTGTCAGAGTTGCATTCACAACTGTTCCATTGTTCGATCCGATACTGTCGGTTGCATTGCCGTTCAAACGCCACCAAGAGATCATCGTATCATTTCCGCACGACCCTTCTTTCGGATTTTTTTGACTATTGCTGACGTAATAGGATAATGAATCGTTCGTTTTCGTCAAGCAGAAACTATTATCGAGAGGTTCATAGATATATGTCGCATCACTCAGAGATATATTCGCCTCAGCAAGTGTTGATGGATATAGTTCAGTAGTCGTTCGATAGCGGGCTGCATCGAGTGCCTTAGAGGCATTCGTTAGTTCAGACTGCAAAGCGGACGTCCGTGCTCGTTGTTGAATACCGTTATAAGCAACGATAGTAATTGCTGCCAGGATCGCAATAACAACGATGACGATAAGCAGCTCGACGATAGTAAAGCCTCTATTACCTGTTTGTTTTGCCCACTGAATCATTACAACTAGTGTACCATAAGCGTCATCTCAACAAAAAAAGAGCTCCGATCAGAGCTCTTTCTATTCATTCAGTATGTTTAGGCGAATAATGCGTCGCCGAATTGGATAAAGACCAACGCGACCATCAATGCCAACCATGCGAGAACGATCATTTGGTGGTAACCAGCAGTCAGAAATCGCTGGACACGCTCATTGGTATGTTTTGAGACTTCAAATACGTTGTGCTTCAAGTTGTAGTGCAGCATCGTCGAGAAAATGACCGTCGTTGATGCCGTTACAAGCAAGCACCATGGACACAAAACTTGAATCGCATACACGCTGTTAAAGAATAGCCAGTATGAAAAGATCAGTCCGAGCATAAAGCCAACGTTAGCGGCAATCCAGAACCAACGCGGCAGCTTTGCACCGGTCAAACCGACAACCGCCACAGTCACCACGACCGCATAGGCCATCAAACCAATAATCATGTTCGGGAAACCAAACACATGTGACTGCCATGACTGCATCACCGTTGAACAGTTCAAGACGATGTTGATCGAGCATGACAGCACTGCATCTGGATTCTCGTACAGATGAAATTTCTCTAAAGTCAACACAAATGCTGCACCGAGCGCGACGATACCAGCCGCCAGCATAAAGCTAAAGACCGTCTTGTCAGTCCGTGCTTCATCTTTACGACCCATGAACAATGCTTTTAATCGTTTACCCATAATAACTTACCTCACTAATTGTTGGCAGCGGTAATCCCCGCCACTGCGTTAACAGCTGACCCTCATCAGACAGCGCGACGATTGTTGGAAATTCCAAAATGTCGTAAGCACGGCAGAATGATACACCTTCTGGTGTTTCAGGGTTCATCACCGTGAGCTCTCGGCCAGTCTGATGATAAAAGTCGCGCATATACTCGGTCACTGATCGGGCGTAGTCGGTCGCCTCTTTCGTAATGACGACGACGCGCATATTATTGCACCCGCTTTTCTTCGTTGATCTTTTGACGCTGATCAAGGATTTTAACGAAATCGTCGAGTGTTTTGAACTTCAAGTAAACACTTGCAAATCTGACATAGGCTACCTGGTTGCGGGTCGCCAGCTGCTCGAGTACTTCATCACCGATCTGCTTTGACGTGACTTCGTTTTCACCAAGTGCGTAGATTGCATCTTCGATCTCGTCGATCATTTCTTCGACGGCGACCTCTGAACTAAAGAACTTTCCGACCGACCGCTTGATCGCGATTGAGAGCTTTTCGCGGTCGAACAGTTCGCGAACATTATCGCTTTTTATGACAGCTAGATTAGGTTTTTCAATACGTTCATACGTAGTAAAACGCTTTCCATCCGGTGTTTCGCGACGACGACGAATTGTGACGCCATCACTCACTTCGCGCGATTCGATCACCCGACTGTCACCAATACGTATTTGCGTCATAATTATTCCTCGTTTTTCGTATCGTTTTTACGGTCGCGCTTTTTACGTCGACGGAGGAAGGCCGGCACATCAGATTCATCATCTTCTTCAACGGTCTGGCTCCAGATATTGCCCTGTGGTTCTTCGTTAAAAATTGCAGCTGATTCGGTTTGGTCGAGATTCAAATCGACACGATTGACAACTTCATCGGAAACGACTTCTTCAGTCACGGTCGTCTCTTCAGGCTCGTCTTCGGTTTCTTGGAAATAGGCAGCATCAAAACCAGTTGCAATGACTGTAATAACTAGTTCATCTTCCATTTCTGGCTTTAGTGTCGCACCGAAGATAATGTTGGCATCAGGAGAAACAGCGCTGGTGATTATTTCAGCCGCTTCCTGGATCTCGCTCATGCTCATGTCATAACCACCAGTGACATTGAACAGAACTCCCTTCGCACCATCGATCGAGACTTCGATAAGCGGTGATTCGATGGCCTGTTGAGCTGCAAGTGCCGCTCGGTTTTCGCCATTCGCACGGCCAATACCCATGAGAGCCGAGCCGGCGTTACTCATAATTGCTTTGACGTCAGCAAAGTCGAGGTTGATCAGTCCATGTTCAGTGATCAGCTCGGAAATGCCCTGGACACCTTGACGCAGAACATCATCGGCAATCTTGAACGTCTCAAGGAGCGGCGTGCGACGGTCGATCGTCTGAAGTAAACGATCATTAGGGATTGTGATCAGCGTATCAACGTGACGACGAAGCTGTCCGATTGCCCACTCAGCATTTTGACGGCGCTTTTCGCCTTCAAAACTGAAAGGCCGGGTTGCGACACCGACAACGAGGATCCCGAGTTCACGAGCAACTTCGGCGACGACGTACCCAGCACCAGAGCCAGTTCCACCACCGGCACCAATAGTCACAAAGACCATGTCAGCACCCTGTAGGGCGTCTTTAATTTCGTCGCGAGACTCTGAAGCGGCTGCCTCACCTACACTCGGGTTTGCACCAGCACCAAGGCCAGCGGTCGTCGTATGACCGAGGTGAATTTTGATGTCAGCTTTGCTGTTATGCAATGCTTGAGCATCGGTATTCATGGCAATAAATTCAACACCAGCAAGTCCCGCCTCTTTCATGCGGTTGACTGCTGAACCACCGGCGCCGCCGACACCGACAACTTTTATGCTTGCGAAGCTCTGTATATCACTTGGTTTTACTTCTGGCATCCCCGTCTCTTCCTCAATCTTCACTTATCTTGTAGGCTTTATCTTGTCATAGTATAGCATTACTTGAACCAGCCAAACAACTTGGAGACCTTACCTTTCACGTCTTTGACGGAAGGAGTCTTGAAGCCAGGGCCGGATCGTTTGTGGCTGCCACTACGTGCGTTACGCTCAGCGTCTATCAGCATCAATCCGATCGCTGTCGCATAGACAGGGCTTTCGATATTCTCTGCTACACCACCGTATCCAGACGGCTTACCGATACGGGCCGCTAAGCCGAGGTGCTGCTTTGCATAATCGGTCATCGCCTTTAGTTGTGCAGCGCCACCGGTCAGGACGACACCGCTCGGTAGCTTACCGACGCGACCAGCTTTTTTGAGTTCATGTTGAATTGCATCAAACAATTCTTCGAGTCGAGCTTCGACGATCTCATCAATCTCATCGAGCGCGAAGGTGTGTGTTTCGCCACCATGTTTGACACTTACTGTATTCGTATCACCTCGGACAACTGCCGACGCATGCTGTCGTTTAATAAGTTCGGCCACTTCCGGATCAGTCTTTAAGCCAATCGCTAAGTCGTTTGTGATATTATTACCGCCTACCGGTATAACGCCTGCATATTGCAAGTCGCCTTCTTCGTAGACTGCGACACCCGTAGTTGCTCCACCCAGATCAATGACGGCAACGCCATTTTCGAGCTGTTGTTCACCGAGGACTGCTCGTGCTGCTGCAATCGGCGACGGAACGATGGTATGGGCGTTAACTTTCGCCGCATCAGCTGTCTTCTGCACATTAATCAAGTACGGACTGAGAGCTGAAATAACGTGCGCCTCTATCTCGAGTCGAGTCCCCGTCATACCAACCGGGTCTTTAATACCACCCTGCCCATCAAGTGTATAGGCGTGAGGAACAACATCAAGGATCTCGCGATTGGCAGGAATCTTGCCCATTGTAGCGACTTCTTCAATCCGGCGAAGATCGTCGGGATTGATTTCGTGATCAGCCGCACCGACGGCAACCATACCGTCAGCTCGAGAACTTAAAATGTGAGCGCCGTTAATATTAACAGTTCCAGCATCGACTTGATGCCCGCTCATACGTTCTGCTGCACCAAGTGCATCATCAATCGCTTGAGCGGGACTATTAAGGTTAACGATCACTCCTTTTCGCATCCCACTATTTGGCACTTCGGCAACGCCGATGATTGTTGGAGTACCGGTCGTTTCGTCAATATGAGCAACAACAGCCTTAACTGATGTCGTTCCAATGTCAATTCCGACGGCGGTGAGAGAACCCTCTTGCATGACCACTAGTATACCGCTTATGGATCATATAACACAAGTCTTTGCGTGTTAAAGCATGGTGAGGATTTCAACACCGTCTTCGGTGATGAGAATCGTGTGCTCGAAATGCGCCGCCAAGCTGCCGTCTTTGGTTGAGATCGTCCAGCCGTCTTTTTCAGTGACGATTTTTTCTTTACCGAGGGTCGCCATCGGTTCAATGGCAATCGTTTCGCCGACACCGAGCAGCAAGCCAGTCCCCTTGCGTCCGTAATTCGCAATATCATACGGCTCTTGGTGCATCTCGTGACCAACACCATGGCCTACCAATTCACGAATAATACCGAGCTTAGCGCCCCTTAGAACCGCTTCGATTGCTGCACCGATGTCACCAACCCGTGTCGGACCTTTAATCGCATCAATACCAGCATAAAGACTGCGTTCCGTTGCTTGTAATAAGTGCTTTTGTGCACTGGTCGGTGTTCCAACGACCATACTGAACGCACTGTCAGTTTTCATGCCATTATATTCAATGACCAGGTCAAAACTGACCAAGTCGCCCTCCTGAAGTGCATAGTCAGTTGGGATACTATGCACAATCTGCTCGTTGACTGAAATGCAGATATTACCAGGAAACTTCACCTCATCAGTTTTGTACGTAGCGATAGCACCGTGTCGAGCAATTTCAGCACCAACCCAGTCATCTAATTCTTTTTCGGTTACACCTGGCTTCACTTGCTCGCGGAGGTCGCGAAGAATTGTTGCGAGAATCTTGCCACCATCGCGCATTGCTTGAACTTCAGCGGGTG
This sequence comes from Patescibacteria group bacterium, assembly GCA_913775275.1. Taxonomy (GTDB): domain Bacteria; phylum Patescibacteriota; class Saccharimonadia; order Saccharimonadales; family Saccharimonadaceae; genus Microsaccharimonas. The sequence continues at coordinate 10,027 of CAJYIP010000024.1, forward strand.
TTTTGTGCGGACCGATCACGCCAGATCTCTCGAGGTTAGCTCAGCAACGATGCGATCATGCACCTGGCCGACCGCCCCTACGCCATCAATATGAACAACAGGTATATTCTGTTCAGTGAGATAACTGAGGATCGGATACATTTCTTGGCGATAGATATTCAGGCGTTGATCAATCGCCTCGGGCGTATCATCGGCTCGACCACGAATTGAGAGACGCTTTAATAACTCTTTACGAGGCACCTCAAGAACAACGACAAGTTTGACGTGTCGACCATGATCGGTCTGCGAATCAACCAGCCATTTCGCTTGGTCGAGTAATCGCGGAAAGCCATCAAGAATCAGTTGATCAATATCACCTGCTCGATGAATAGCTTCACCCATAATTTTGGTGATCGCTTCGTGCGACACCATGTTGCCACTATGCATTGTTTGCACTAATTCAGGATCGTGGGTATCACGGAGTAACTGGCCAGCACTTAACCAACGCCAATCCATGCGGGCAGCTAACATTTGACCTTGGACACTTTTGCCCGCACCAGCGGGACCGAAAAAGACTATCATATACTGCTATTGTAAAGGGTTTTTGCTATTGTGGCTAGGCTTGAGAAAGACGTTCTTTGACAAGTCGGGCAATCGTCGCGCCATCGGCAGAATTACCAACTTTTGCTTTTACAGAGCCGATAACTTGTCCCATTGCAGCAGGCCCATTCGCTTGAGTTGTCGCGATTGCTTCGTCGATAAACGCAATCACATCCGCTTCGGATAGTTGTTCAGGGAGATATTTCTCTAAGACGGTTGATTCGGCAATTTCATTGTCAGCCAACTCAGCCCGCTCGGCTTTTTGGTACAGTGTCGCGCTTTCCTGCCGTTTTTTGACCTCTCGGGCAATTAATTTCTCAATTGACGCATCGTCGAGTCCTTCGTCGCGCTTCTTCTGCGCAACTTCTTCATTCAAAATAACCGCCTTAAAATCACGGAGTACCGCGGCAACAAAACGATCGCCGCTCAAAAGAGCGGCCTTAATATCGTTATCGAGTTGAGCCTTGAGGCTCATGCCTAGCGAAGTCCGAGACGAGCTTTGTTCAGCTTGTCTGCCTTTCGGCTTTTACGGATGATCGCCTTTTGGCGACGCTCAGGCTTGCTAAGAGGCTTGCTAAAACGCATAGAAGCTTTCGCCTGCGCTAGCACACCGCTCTGCAAAACTTTGCGGTTGAAACGACGAATGATGTTTTCGTTCGCTTCGCGTTCGTCTTTACGTGTTACTTGTACCATATCAGTTGTGTATTGTAACAGAGATAGTCGCGACAATCAAGCGGCTACTCGACTTTATTGTTGCGGCAACACCAGACTAAAATCATCATAATAAATATAGCCAGCCGTCGCATCATTAGGAAGTGTAATATTTACTGATGGAATGGCGGATGTCAGCGTGAACGAACAACTGTAGAATTTCCATGTTGTTGAAACGTCATTGTAAGCACAGGCATTTACCAGTGTACCGGAGGTTGATCCAAAGCGAATCTTTGAATTTGATGATGTCGCCCCGGTCCACGATGAACCAACACGGGCCCAGAAACTGACGCTCACCACCTGCCCTTCCGATCCACCGAAAGGCCCTCCCTTTACTGTATTGTTCGTCTCGCCAGCCGGGATACGCATTGACCCGCCAGCTGTTTTGGTCAACGAATTATCGTGAACGAGGCTTGGGCTATTGATAGGTGCACCGGCTGCACCAAGCGTTTTATCCCAATGACCCGGGCAAATACCAGATTTCGGTGCCGAGTTCGTGCTTGATGTATAGGCGGAAACATTGCCGTTGATCGCCGTGACGCAATAGCCTCGCGGAGACGCTGTATTGTCACTACTATAAAGATACCTGATCGAATCAGTGTTATTAATTCCCGCAGCAGCAGCCGACTCTGGGTACTGATCATTGTTAACAGGTGCGTACGTCATCGCAAGTTTGCCTGCTTGAGAGGCGGCCGATTGAACGGCGCTCGCTTTCGCCCTGTTTTGTATGCCGTTATATGCCACAATTGTTATCGCAGCTAAAATCGCGATGACGACAATAACGATTAATAGTTCGACGATCGTAAATCCTTTTTGCGTTGCCCACTGCTTCATGTCCACGATTATACCATAGAAGCACAAACAGTTTACTCAATGTACTGACGATCCAGATAGTATCGGTATGCAGTTTTCTCACACACACTATCCGAGGCACAGGTCGAGCCGTCATGCCTCGCGTAGTAATAAAACATCTGCTTCTTCTGCAGCAAGTCATCACCGCTCACATTAGCTTCGCGAGCGCGTATCGGGTAGCCAATATAATGAATCAGTGGCACATCCGGGTGAGTTTGGTGATAGCGATTGAAAGCCTGATGCGTCACCTGCCCCACTGCAAGGTGATCGCTATGGTCAGAAAATTGACGACTATGGTTACGGAGCGCTTGGGTTCGAATCAAAGCTGGTTGATAATGTTCGTATAGTTGCTCTAGCGTTGACGTCAGCTCCTTCAATGAGTATCGTGACATACCGTCAACTGAACCAATTGATGACAATGTCCCTGCGACCAGTTTCGACAAACTTTCGTGTCGATACGCCCCAAATCCCGACCCATCGACGCCTCCATCAGGAAGGTGTAGAAAAATGAGTGATGCTCTATTTTGACCAACCAAATGAGTGATTTTGACTTGATGATGAGGCGATAAAATAATATCACGTGATCGCCAAGTTGGGTTGTCTATCTGGAACAAGCGCGCATAGGCAGCTTTTGCGCCTTCTTCCCGGGCGAGCCAATACGCAGCATCGAGACCAGCATCACCAGCCGTAAAATATACCGTTCGAATACAGTCACCGCTCCGTACGCCTCTCATCAAGTCAGGGTTCATAAATAACATATCATCGTCTTGATGCGCAATCGTCTGCATGACCGCACGGCCAGTCTGGCAAGAGGTGTCTTTTAGATCGCTCAACGTCCGGGCAAGCGACGTATCGTCAGGCCGAACAGTCGAGCCGTTCCCTGATTGATGTATGCCTTTGTCATAGAACAAAATCATCGAACGCGGTGCCTGTGCCGTCCCTTCAATAATTAATGTATCACTCGGAGATCCAAAAGCTTGCCGTACTTTCGATAACTCGCACCCTGGATAGCCCGTCCCTGTCGGCTGTGTCGTCAAGAAATAGGCGAAACTATTTTTATAGACATCCTGTCGCCAATACCGACTTGTCAAAACATCTCGCGGCTCGAGGCACCCTTGAAGCGGCAACGGTTGCACGGCTTGCGCCTTCGAAACAATCGGATACACCCGCCAGTAGTCTCCAATCAGCGTCTTGACCGGACGGTGCTTGAGAGCAGCCGCAATGAATGCATCTTGTCGCTCCATCTGAGCATAGGCTTGCCGTGACTGTTCATATGATCGATGCGACGCATATATACCGATGCTGCAGCTTATCAACAGGATACTCGCGATCACGACTATACGCTTCATAGAAAATGTCGTATCCCGAGCATGTAAGGCAAGGACAATGACACCAGTAAAGAACGCGACACCCATATACCGAGCATCCACTGCATAGTAATGCTTCGTCACGACAAACAAGCCGATGCTGACAATTGTTGCAAAAACGCCAATAAGCCCAAGTATGCGTAAAGATGTCCAATATTTCTTCTCTTCGCGCTTCTTTTGCCGCACGACTAGCCGCTTTGTCATCGCACCGATAGCGACAACAATAGCTACGAATAAAGCTCCATTAACAAGATAGCTGATAATCGATAACGAACGGAAACTCTGCATTATTGCTCCTGCAAGATCATTAGCAATAACCGTATTTGACACAGGGTTTGCGCCAAATTGCGACATTAACCCAAGCACGCCATATATAGCTGCTAATACACCATCTTTGAGCGATGTATTCAAACCATACGGACCAACTGCACCAGTTGGAGAATCGACTACCCCACTCAATCTCATCAGCTGCAATATGAGTAGACTTAGGAGAATCGCAATAACAACTCCCCCAGCGAAGATCCATACTTTCGCCCGAAGCATGTTTTTCTTAAAGACATATGCGCTCGCGATAAACAATCCGGCCGCCCCGACGGCTATCCCAATAAACAATTGATCCGAAACAACTAACAAAGCGAGCAGCCCAACACCCGCCCAGTGTCGCCACGATAAAAGACGACGCGTCGTCGGCTGCAAAAGTAACAAGATGGCGCCAATAAAAACAAGATACTCAACATTACGGGTCGCCAGCATGCCCATTCCCACTGGGAGCAGCGTTCCCGGTGCAGGCTCGATAGGAACCATCAACAACATGCTACTCATCGCAAGGTAGAGGAGCGCCAAAACAGCCGGCCGCTTCTCGATACGAGAGACGAGCCATGCCAGCAACCCCACCGTCAGCACACATAGCACGATTGTTCCAGCTGCAAACGCAACCGGCGTTGCATGTGCGAGCTGGACCGCATAAAACAACGGCCATTTCAGCAAGAAAGTATGCTGGGACGGAAAAATACTTTGAGAGAATGTCGCCCAATCATGGAACAAGGCCGGATCGGCCAGCTGATCCGAGTTAAGCTGGTGAACCATTGCGCCTAAAAATGACCAATAGATCGTCGTAGCACCAAGAACGATACATGAAGCTATCAATAACAGCCGAGCACGAGTGACTTTCATTTGACACCCTTCGCGAATATAACCGTGCGATACAAGTAATAATTCCATATGACCGTTATCGCCAATGCGACAGTACGGATCAATACCACTGGCATATAGCGCTCGAGTAACCAGACTGCGCCGATCGTAAAGAGAAAGTTGAACACGATCAGTGCTCCGTATAACGCCAACTGCGATAGCACAATCTTTTTATGCGAACGCCTATCCTCAAAAGCAACAATCTTCTGTAAGACAAATGACGCTCCAAGTCCCAGGATGAAACTAATCGCTACCGCAAGTGTCCCCGACGCCCCTACACTAAGTGCTGCCCACAGCACCCCTAACTCGAATAAGAATGTGACACCGCCAATAAAGATATAGCGCACTCGTTGATCGGTCCGTAACGCCGCGATACGTTGCTTCATATTATTATTACTTCTTTTCTTCTTTGTTGTAATCGTAGGACAGTTTTTGATTAATCACATACAACGGTCGCTGCTTGACCTGACGATAGCTGGCAGCAATATACAATGATGCGATCCCTTGTGAGATAAGGACGAGGCCAACAAGAAAGAGAATCAAGATACTGAGTAATGCCGTTCCCGTAAAGTTCCACTCCAAAGGATCGCCCAACACAATCTGCTCGATACCCACAACCGCGCCAAGCGCTAATGATCCCGCCATAATGACACAACCGATTGCCAATAATACATACAATGGTCGCATTGATGACGAAATCATTGCATCGAGCGCCAGCTGTGTCAGCGCTTTCACTGTGAACTTTGATTCGCCAGCAATCCGCTCCCCCCGATCAATCGGAACGTAAGCTCGTTCAAAACCGAGCCAATCTATCAAGAAGCGATTCAACCGATTTGCTTCAGATAACCGTAAGTAGGCTGTGACTACTTCACGATCGAGCAATCGATAGTCAGTCGTCAAAGGGTCGACCCGCGCACCAGTCGCCATACCATGAAGCGAGTAAAAAAGTTTCGACGTCATCTTTTTAGCAAATGTCTCAGCGTCCTTGCAGGAACGTTGGCCGATCACGACTTGGGCACCGCCCTTCCACTGAGCATAAAAATCAGGTAGCGCGGCGATAGGATGTTGTCCATCACCATCAATCAATATAACCGCCTGTCCACGCGCGGCCTCAATTCCTGCGACCAATGCAGATTCTTTACCAAAATTACGAGATAGACTGATCAAACGTACATGATTATCGTTTTTTGCAATGTCACGCACTACAGTCACAGTCTCGTCGGTACTCCCGTCATTGCAGTACACAATCTCATACGCCTGGCCAACAATAGTATGGAGCGTCTCAGTTAAAAGCTCGTGAAACGAAACAATACCGTCAGCCTCATTAAATACGGGCACGACAACTGACATGACAGGCTGATTTTTCATCTGAAATTTATCATAGCATAACCACTCTTAAAAAGTGATTCACGCATCCTTTCTTTCAAGATGAAGTAATTGCCCTTCCACAGCTCGTCGACCGTTCCATTCATTAATATCGACTTTGTACCATACTGTAACAATTGCTCCCAGATCAACAAAAAAATGGTCTGGCGCGTTGAATGCAAGCATGTCAATCACCGATCCATTCATCTCTAAGCTGACCTTCACATGTTGGCCATCGCTTCCCATACGTCGGACCTGACGAACAGTCGCATCATTGGTTTTAAAAATCGGCTGCGGATTGCCGTTACCGAATGGTTCAAGCAGGGCGATTTCGTCGACCAGCGATTCGTTCAGCTCATGCAATTGAGCATCGACATCAGCGCGCGGCAACAACAAAGCCGCCTGATTCTTCACGTTCAATGAATCGTAGAATTCGTTCACTCGGGTGCGAAATTCGGCTATCTTTTCCGTCTTCATCGTCACGCCAGCAGCCAGCTTGTGCCCACCACCCTTAATAATCAAATCGTCGGCCGAACGGATTGCGTCAGCAGCACTAAAGTCACCGTAACTCCGAGCCGAGCCTTTCGCTTCCTCGCCCATTTCTTCCAGGACGTAGGTTGGCTTCTTGTACTTCTCCAGCAGCTTGGCCGCAACGATACCGACGATACCATGATTCCAGCCGGGCGCGCTGACGACAAGCACATGATCATCGGCGTGTGCTTCAGCTTGGATCTGAGCTTCTTTGAATATCGCGTCCTGATCAGCTCGTCGGGCTTTATTCATTTCATCAAGCTGACGAGCAAATCGCAGTCCTTCTTCCATCGATTCAGCCCGGAGCATATCAAGTGAATACTGCGCAGTTTCAAGCCGCCCGGCCGCATTCATGCGCGGCCCAAGTGCAAACCCTAGGCTGCGGGCATTGACCGTTTCGGGCCGCACTCCTGCGACCATCATCAGCGCCCTGAGGCCAGGCCGACGAGTCTTTGACAATACCCTCAGACCCCAGAACACATTCGTTCGGTTCTCGTCCACGAGCGTCACGACGTCACACACCGTCCCGAGCGCAACTAGATCAAGCAACCATTTTTCTTGACCGAGCGGTAGTCCCTCGAGGCGCGTTTGCAATGCCTGGACCAACTTGAATGCAACTCCGACTCCCGCCAAATCGATAAAAGGATATGCATGATCAGCTCGCTTCGGATTGATCGTCGCGATAGCGGGCGGTGGTGTTAGCGCGACATTGTGATGATCCGTCACAATCACATCAACACCCAGCTCATTGGCCCGCATAATTTCTTTGTGACTGAGGCTCCCGCAGTCCACCGTCACAATAAGCTGGGCCCCATCAGCCGCAATTCGTTCAACTGCATCGATAGTCAGTCCATAGCCTTCAACAAAACGATTCGGGATAAAGGACGTGACGTGTTCGAAGCCGAATGATCCGAATGCATCTAATAACACGGTCGTCGCCGTCAATCCATCAATATCATAGTCCCCATATATTGTGATCCGTTCTTGTTTTTCACGAGCAATAGCCAATCGATCAACGGCAGCTTGCATATCCGGAAGGAGAAACGGATCATGTTTCGTTCCATAGTCCGGTGACAAAAAAAGTGCCCGAATATCGGGCGTGATCCCTCGTGAATTGAGGACCTGTTCAAATAAACTCACCGTCAGCTACGCTCTTTCAGCAGTTGTTCGTTTTGGACGAGTCGCATGTTGCTGTGATTTTATAACGATACTTTGGAGTTCTTTAAAGATAGGGAATTGTTTATTGGTGGCGTAGATTTTCGTATTACCCTGCTTTTCACTGGTTAAGAAACCAACCTTTTCGAGACGCTTCAACTCGCGCTGAATATTACCGGGGTCTTCTTTGATGAGTTTGGCTAATCCGCGAACATGCGTACGAAAATCAGGATACTTGGCGTATACCACCACAATTTTTCGTCGCACCCGAGATGTAATAAAAACGTCTAACATAACTCCCCTTGTATCAGATGCCGCTCATTTTTTTCTTTGGCCAGCTATTCACAATCGTTGAGTTTTATTCTACATTTTTGAGGCGGTCTGGTCAACGCCAATTAAGAATAATTTCGTTAATTTTTGCTATCGTTGCGTCGTGTCCAGGTATCGTATTCTCAGTGTAATAATGGTTAACATCAAGAAAATTTTGCTTCACATCGAGAATGTGTAATTCGTCTGCCAGAATGTGCAGAGCGTTGACAGCCTCGACTGATGCGAATGGCGAGACGACGACCAAACGGTTGATCCGGATAGGTTTCAAGAACTCGATTGCTGCGTCAAGCGCTGTCGCCGACGCCAACCCGTCCGATACCAGCAGGATCGTATGATCTCGCAATATAGTCGGATCCATCAACCCGCCGTCACCAAGCAACCGGTTGATACGCTGAAACGCTTCGCGCTTCTGCTCTTCTAAATAGCCGTGATACTCACTGGTATATTCGTCGATTTCACCCTGCGAGAAATCACTATTGAAACTAAAATGGCCGTTTTGTGACACACTTCCGAACTGAAGGCTCTCACCGGGAATTTCAATCGTTTCGATTAACATCATCGTCAATATGCTATGCAGAGCAATAGCGATCTGTTCACCGATCAATACCGCCCCATCGTTAAGCGCGACAACTGTACAGTTCTCATAGCGATAGCGCTCAAATAACTGTGCGGCAAGTTGCTGGCCAGCTTGGGTGCGATTTTCGAAATACATATTGCTTATGGTATCACAGCAACTCCTCTAGTATGCGCTGAAATACCTATAGCTCATAAAGATTTAAAATGAGCAGGCTATAATAAAGATATGTATTACTACGAGGTGGCACCAACACGGATTGTTCGGGCGGGAACGGATGTCTTGACATACTCATCTGAGACACGCCTCGTCATCGGGACGGTGATCAGTATATCGATTGGAAAAGCTGTCGGTCTTGGCATTGTGATACGAACCGCGCCCAAGCCACAGTTCGAGACTAAGGCTATTACAGCAGTCGTTAGTTCGCAGCCAATACCAAAAACACTCGTCGACCTTGCAACGTGGATGGCCCGTTACTATCACACGCCTTTTGCAACTGTTTTACAAACAATACTGCCGCGTGGCCTCGATAAAACCCGTCGCGCAACGTCCATAAAACCACATCTGTCACAGCGCGATCGAACAACTATTGTGCTCAATACGGAACAGCAGAAAGCTGTCAAAACGATCATGGAAGATGGTCAAGCTACAACGATACTGCAAGGAGTCACTGGTTCCGGCAAAACAGAAGTTTATAAAGAAATTGCCCGACGAACGATCGCCGCCGGTCGCTCAGTTATTGTTCTCGTTCCAGAAATCAGCCTCACTAGCCAAATCGTCAGCGAGTTCGCGCACGACTTTCCTGACGTTATTGTCACCCATTCAAAAATGACAGAGGCGCAGCGACACGTTGCTTGGCAATCAGTTCTCACTGCGACAACCCCACGGATCGTTATCGGTCCGCGATCGGCGCTCTTCATGCCCGTCCCTTCGCTTGGAGCGATCATCATTGACGAGTCACACGAGCCAAGCTACAAGCAAGAGCAAGCGCCGCGCTATTCCGCCGTTAGAGCCGCCAGCGTTCTTGGTAAACTATCTGGCGCCCGCGTCATCCTCGGATCTGCAACACCGTCTGTCGCGGATCGCTATGTCGCCGAAGCCGGTGGTCACTCGATCGTCACATTAACATCACGCGCACGCGATAACGCAACTGCCGCCACCGTTCACGTTATCGACATGACGAAACGAGATACGTTCAAACGACACCGCTTCCTCTCGGATACGCTAGTGCAGAGTATCGAACAAAATATCACTTCCGGAAAGCAAAGCCTCATTTTTCATAACCGTCGCGGCAGTGCCTCTACGACACTATGCGAGTCGTGCGGCTGGACAGCCCAGTGTCCGCGCTGCTTCGTTCCACTCACCCTTCACGCCGATACGTTTCAGCTGTCGTGTCACATTTGTGGCCATCACGAAAAAGTCCCTACTGCCTGCCCGGTCTGCCATTCCGCTGACGTCATCCACAAAGGCATCGGCACGAAACTCATCGAAACTGAACTGCGTCGATTGTTCCCAAAAGCCCGCATCGCTCGCTTCGATTCAGACTCGAAAAATGACGAGACCGTCGATGCGCTCTATAGCGACCTTTACAAAGGCGAGATCGACATTGCCATCGGCACCCAGGTCGTCGCCAAAGGCCTCGACCTACCTCACCTTCGTACGGTAGGCGTTATCCAAGCGGATAGCGGCCTCGCGCTGCCCGATTTCGCCGCCAGCGAACGAACCTTTCAGTTACTCGCCCAAGTCATCGGTCGCGTCGGGCGCAACGAACACGCCAGTGATGTCTTTATCCAAACCTACCAGCCTACCCATCCGGCTATCCAGTTCGGCATTACCCAAAATTACGACGGCTTCTACAATTACGCCCTGGAACAGCGCCGTCACGGCTACTTCCCACCCTTCACGTACCTGTTACGTCTCACGAACGTCTACAAGACAGAAGCTGCGGCAATCAGGAACGCAAAAGCCTTGGCTCGAACACTGAAAGAATCCCTTCATACTGACGTGCGCCTGCTCGGTCCAACACCGGCCTTTTACGAGCGCCAACACGACACCTATCGTTGGCAACTTATCCTCAAAAGTCCAAAACGAGAACACCTCATCGCCGCACTCAGCCACGTGCCGCCTACTCATTGGCAAACCGAGCTTGATCCGGCTAGTTTACTTTAGTCTCACCTCTGATATACTTGGGTACAGATGAAAAAAGAAGATATTATCGCCCTCCCAAATCCGCACCTTCGTGAGACATCTGCTCGCGCCGTTGCAACCGATGACTCAACCATGCAGCTTATCAAAGATATGACCGCCGCCGCCCTCGATTGGGAAGACTCACGTCCTCACGAAATCAGCGCTGCCCTTGCCGCTATTCAAGTTGACCGCCTGGAACGCGTCGTTATCATCCGTAGCGACTTCGACGATAAAGCATCCCGCGATTTCACACCGCTCATCAACCCTGAAATCGTCAAATATGAAGGCTCGATCGTCGCCGACTACGAAGGCTGCCTCAGTGTCAAAGATGTCTACGGCAAAGTACCACGCCACACCAAAATCCGCGTCAAAGCTTACGACACCGAAGGCAACGAAGTTCGCTTCAAAGCCGAAGGCTTCCTCGCCCGTGTCATCCAACACGAGATCGATCACACGAAAGGCATCCTGTTCGTCGATCACATCAAAGAAGAAACCAAAGCCTTCTACCACCTCGATGACAAAGGCGAATTACAACCATTGGACTATAATGAAGCCATCAAAGACAATCCTATTCTTTGGGACTGATTCGTTCAGCGTCTCTGCGCTGCGTCACCTTATCGAAGCAGGGTATTCTATCGGTGCGGTCATAACCAAACCTGACACCAAGTCAGGCCGTGGTCAAAAAGTCACCCCACCCGCCGTCAAAGTCCTTGCCGAACAACACGCTATTCCGGTCTGGCAGCCAACTCGCCTCGATGAAATCACCAAGGATATCGCCGCCTTCGGTCACCCAGTCGGTGTTCTCTCAAGCTTTGGTCGCATCATTCCCCAGCACATCATCGATATGTTCAGCCCGGGTATTATTAACGTCCACCCATCACTCTTGCCTTCCTACCGAGGTCCGTCTCCGATCGAGACCGCTATTCTCAACGGCGACGAGCAAACAGGCGCCTCGATCATGCTCCTTTCGGCGGCCATGGACGCAGGTCCGGTGTACGCGCAAGCATCCTATCCATTGACAGGAGTCGAAACTCAGCCCGAACTCTACGAGCATCTCGCCGACTTTGGTAGCTCGCTCCTTATCCAACACTTACCACATATCCTTGATGGTACATTGTTGCCGACGCCCCAGCTTGGCGACGTCACCTACACCCGCCTACTTCAAAAGAGTGATGCCGTCGTCGACCC
>CAJYIP010000025.1 GCA_913775275.1 Patescibacteria group bacterium
AAGTCATATAAAAAGAACCCCACAGTAGCATGGGGTGCGAGGGCGATGCAAGGAGCTGAGTAAGCTCTACCGGCATCGCCCTCTTTTACTTTCATTCTTCCAGAACCACGTAAGTGTCTCGGTCAACTTCGACCAAGTGCGCTTTCAGGTAAGCACCTGTCACTGTTTTGGCGACGAAGGACTCTCTGGTCCGACTTTCCGACCAATCGATTGACGAAAGGCCTAGTTGGTTGGCCAATGCCTCGTCCTGGCGAGCGCATACAGTATTGACGGTGACGATTGCTGGTATCGTGGCAAAAAGGACGGCCAGGACAACGGCAAAGGCGAGGGCGTAAAACTGACCGTCACTTTTACCGATCCGGTAACGAATGACGAGAACGACGAAAATGATGGCGTACACGACAGCCAGCATTCCGTATAGCAGCCAGTCAAAGTCGACCGGTTCAATAGAAATGAGGGATGGTGTGACGAGGTTCATCATGACTCCTGGTCGAGAAGGGACGAGGCTTGAAGTAAAATGCAAGCTTATTTATATTATACTATATTTATACAAAAAAGTAAAGTTTGCACGAAATCGTTTCAGTGTTTTCTCAACGAAGCTATGCTATGATTTATGCACAAACCAACGGCAACGGAGGGACAATTCTATGATAAACGCCATTGATATTAGCGGTGTGAAGTACGATATCAGTAATGCGACTAAACGCTATGTTACGAAGCGAGTAGCACGGCTTGATCGCTATTTACCACGACATGCCCGTAAAAGCGTTGCAGCTGACGTAAAGCTGCGTCAGGTTAATCAAGCCTACGGTAATAAGTACGAGGCCGAAATCATCCTGACTGTCCCAGACAAAAAAATTCTTGCCAAAGATACAACATCAAACATGATGGCGGCGATTGATATCGTTGAGGCAAAACTCGTTGCACAATTGCGTAAATATAAAGAGGCGACAATTACACATGTCGGACGACGCCGCTTACTCGGACGAAGCAAACAGCTGCGCCAAGTGACCCCTGAAATATAGTGTCGTATCGGCCTCGGTTATGCTATACTAGATGCAAAGTATAGAGACTGATTTTTCCGAAAGGCAAGGGGTATATGATTACGAGGCAGGGTGCGCTCACGAAGATTTTTGGTGATCCGCAAGCAAAGACGATTAAGCGACTTGAGAAAAAAGTAGCTCAAGTCAATGCATTATCAGATACATATAAAAAACTTTCTAAAAAAGAACTTCGTCAGCAAACCGAGGTATTCAAAAAGCAATTACAAAAGAAAGGTGAGTCACTCGACACACTCCTTCCGGATGTTTTTGCTCTTGTCCGTGAAGCCAGCGACCGTGTTCTCGGTATGCGTCACTTTGATGTCCAGTTGATAGGCGGCATGGTGCTTCATGAGGGTAGTGTTGCTGAAATGAAAACCGGTGAAGGAAAAACTCTCGTCGCAACGCTACCTGTCTATCTGAATGCTCTTGAAGGCAAAGGTGTCCACGTCGTGACCGTCAACGACTATCTTGCTCAGCGTGACGCCAGCTGGATGGGTGAGCTATATGATTTCCTCGGCATGAAAGTCGGTGTCATTATCAACGACGCTTCTTTTATTTTCGATCCAAACTTTGACAACGAAGCCCATGACGATGCTCGCATGAAGCGTCTCCGACCAGCAACGCGTAAAGAAGCCTACGAAGCTGACATCACGTACGGCACGAACAACGAATTTGGCTTTGACTACTTGCGCGACAACATGGTGAACGAAACGGAATTACTCCGTCAGCGTGACTTACATTTTGCGATCGTTGACGAGGTTGACTCAATCCTGATTGATGAAGCTCGGACGCCACTTATCATTAGCGCACCGGCCGCCGAAAACCCTGATAACTACATCCAATTCGCCAAAGTTGCCGCCAAATTAACAGACGAAGACTATGTCCTTGATGAAAAGCGTAAGATGGTCGCCTTAACTGATGAAGGTGTTGAAAAAATCCAACGCTTACTCGGTGTCAAAAATCTCTATAGTCCTGAGTACGTTCGTTCAGTCTATCACATGGATCAAGCCCTCAAAGCCCAGACGCTCTTCAAACGCGACAAAGACTACGTCGTAACAAACGGCGGTGAAGTCGTGATCGTCGACGAATTCACCGGTCGACTGATGCAGGGTCGCCGTTACAATGAAGGACTTCACCAGGCAATCGAAGCAAAAGAGCTCGTTCCTGTGTTGCAGGAAAGTATGACGCTGGCAACCGTCTCATTCCAAAACTACTTCCGTCTTTATAAGAAGCTGTCGGGTATGACTGGTACCGCATTCACTGAAGCCGAAGAGTTCCAGCAGATTTACAGCCTCGATGTGGTCCAGATTCCATCAAACCGCCCGATCGCACGTGAAGATAAGGAAGATCTTATTTTCCGAACTGAGAAAGCAAAACTTAAAGCTATTGCAGATGCAATCGGCGAATTTCACAAAGAAGGCCGTCCTGTTTTGGTTGGGTCAGCCTCGATCGCCAAGAACGAACTAATTGCTAAATGGCTTGATAAGGCAAAGATTCCTTATGAAATCCTTAACGCCAAGAACAACGAACGCGAAGCGGCTATCGTTGAAAAAGCAGGTGAAAAGGGTGCAGTCACACTTGCAACGAATATTGCCGGACGTGGAACTGACATCAAACTCGGAAAAGGTGTCAAAGAACTCGGTGGTTTGGTCGTCATTGGGTCGGAGCGTCATGAGTCTCGTCGAATTGACAACCAGCTCCGTGGTCGTGGTGGACGTCAAGGTGACCCTGGATTGACACAGTTCTACGTCTCAACAGAAGATGACTTGATGCGTATTTTCCAAGGTGATCGCATTGCTTCCGTTATGAACCGTATTGGTATCGAAGACGATATGCCGTTGCAACACCGCATGGTGAGCAAAACACTCGAAGCTGCTCAGAAACGCGTCGAAGGCTACAACTTCGACATCCGTAAAAACGTCGTCCAGTATGACAACGTGATTAACCGTCACCGACGCGTCGTATATGTCATTCGTCGTAAAATCCTCGAAGGTCAGGACATCAAAACTGAAATTGAGCGACTGCTTCACGCAAAAGTCCGCGAACTGACGTACCTCCCGGCAAAAAATAACCCACGATTTGCTAAAGAGTTCGAAGCGTCGTTCCCCATCAACGACAAGCGCCTCAAAGCGATCGGTGCCGAAAAGAATGATAAGGCTCGCTACGAATTAGCTGTCAAAGAAGTCGAAAAGCTGTATAAAGCGAAAGAAAAAGAGCTGGAAACGGAAGTCCTGCGAAAAGTTGAACGTGAAGTCTATCTTCAAGTTCTCGATACATTGTGGATGCAGCACCTCGAAAACATGCAACATCTTCGTGAAGGTATCCACTGGCGCAGCATCGGTCAACGTGACCCACTCGTTGAGTACCGAAGCGAATCACAGAAACTGTTTGAAAGTCTACAGGCGACACTGCGTGACGAAGTACTCCGCACTATCATGCATGTGACTGTTCACGACGCCGTTGCTCGTACCGATGAGGATCACGATACTGAATTGACTCGCTTGGCAGAAAACGCCGTCGAAAAAGGCGTGAATGAAGTAACCAAAGCAACCGGAAGTAGCGATAATGATTTCACTATCAAAAAAGCGACACCGAGTGAAGCAGCAGCAAAAAAGAACGTTGCCCGCAAAAAAAAGAAAAGCCAACGCCAGAACCGCAAATCAGGCCGAAAATAACCCGTCATTACCGTAGATCAGAATGATAAGAGAAGAAGCATGCACCATACAGTTGAAGAAGTAAAGTTAAAAAACGGAGCCCGAGGTCTGTTTATCAATGTTCCCGGGGCGACCGTGATGAGCATGCAATTTCAGTTCCGTGCCGGAAACCGTTACGCTGAAAATAAAGACATTGAGCAAGTTGCGCATATCATGGAGCATCTCGCATTCGGTGCAAACGCTCGGTTCAAATCAGAGCATGCTTTCGAATCTGACTTTACAAAAAACGGTGCATACCACAACGCCTATACGAGCGACCTCTCGATGGTGTATGAATCCGACTGTGCAGATTTTGAATGGGATCGTATTCTCGATTTGCAGAAGCTCAGCATCTGCGAACCACGGTTCAACCAAAAAGAACTTGATGCCGAGAAAGGTAACGTCAAAAGCGAGTTGACTAACTACCTTAATGATCATCACCGAATCCTATGGCCTCGCGTCCAACAGTTGCTTGGTGAAGACGTTCTGACGTACCGCCAAGCACTCGCGACAATCGCAAATGTTACGTTGTCAGATATCAAGGAACACCACAAACGGACACACACGACCGATAACATGCGCTTTGTTATTGCCGGTAAGCTACGAGGCCGCAAATCAGAAATTTTGCGACAACTCGAAACGTTTGAATTGCCACGCGGTGAGCGATTCGAGGTTCCATATGACGAATTAAGCAGCGGCACACCGACCGTCATTCGTCGTAAAGATGCAACCAACCTGACCTTTGGCTTCACGATGAGTCTGCCGCGAAAACTCGAAAACGATGAGCTTGATGCCATGCAGACGCTGAACCACATCCTCACGGGAACGACTCATTCCCGCATTTTCGGAAAGGCTCGATCGAAGGGCTTAGCCTATAGTGTCGGCGCGTACACCGGTTCTGGCTTTTACGACAGTGCATGGGATATGTCTGGTCAAGTCAATCACGAAACTGCACCACAACTATTCGACATTATCGCCCGAGAGCTAAAAGCTGTCCTCGATGGCAAGATCACGGACGAAGAAATTGAAGCCGCTAAGTCATTCACGCTCGGACGCTACCAGATGGGGGCGCAAACGGTCTCGCAAATTGCTGGCTTTTACACTGGTCGTTACTTTGCCGATGACTTTATCTACGATTACGGCAAAGTGCCAGATAGTATACGTAAAGTAACCCGCGAAAAGATCATTGCAACCGCCCAAAGCTTCATTGATGCAAATACGTGGGTGCTTGCTGCTGTTAGTAATGGCGATCGCGACGAAGTCGTTGAACTAAGTGATCGTTTGACCAACTTGTTCAATCACGGGTAAACTAGGACTATGAAGATTGCCATCGCTGGGTACGGAGTTGAAGGGAAAGCAAACTACGATTATTTTTCGCAGAAATATCCTGATGCCAGCGTGACAATTGTTGACGAACAACTCCTTAATGCAGCCGCGCTGCCTGATAACGTGCAGACGATAACTGGTAGCGGTGCGTTCGAGCGACTCGATGGCTACGATATGGTTGTTCGAACAGCCGGACTGGCGCCGTACAAGATCAAAACTGATGGACGTATATGGTCAGGCACGAACGAATTCTTTGCGCAATGTCCAGCACAGATCATCGGCGTGACAGGGTCGAAAGGGAAGGGAACGACAGCGAGCCTTATTGCTTCAATTCTCGAAGCTGATGGCAATACAGTCTGGCTCGTCGGTAACATCGGCCAGCCTGCGCTCGATGTCCTCAAAAACATCCAGCCTGACGATATCGTGGTGTATGAACTATCTAGTTTCCAGCTGTGGGATGTGCAACAATCACCGCAAACTGCCGTTGTGCTGTTTATTGAGCAAGAACACCTAGACGTCCATAAAGATATGGCCGATTACGTTGCTGCGAAAGGAAATATTACGCGTTTCCAAGATCCATCTGATCGTTTGATTTACTGGACCGGCAATCAGTACGTTGACTCGATCGTAGCTCAATCTCACTCTCAGCGAATACCATTTCCGGATCAAGCGACTGCCCATATTGAAGACGGAGTGTTTTGTTATGGCCAGCAACGCCTTGTCTCGACGGATGTACTAAAAATTCGTGGCCAACACAATCAAATAAATGCTTTGGCGGCAATTAATGCAGCTTGGCCATTTTTGAAAGACCGCTCATCGATTGCAGCAGGGCTGGGAGCTTTCACTGGATTGCCGCATCGACTCCAATATGTGGCAACGGTAAAGGGTGTGGAATTTTATGACGACAGCATTGCGACGATACCGGCCGCTGCAATTGCGGCTATGAACGCATTCGACGTATCAAAGCCCTTGGTATTAATTTTGGGTGGTTCATATAAAGGATCGGACTTTTATGAACTGGCCAAGTATATTGTTGCCCGGAAAAATGTTACCGTCCTATTGTTGGGTGTTGAAGCCGATCGCATAAAAGACGTGTTTGCTTCTATAAAATTCGAAAACTATAAAATCATCCATCCTCAAACGATGACGACGACAGTCAATGAAGCGATGGATCATTCAGTCGGAGGGGGGATTGTTTTGTTAAGCCCTGCTGCCGCCAGCTTCGGTCTATTCAAAAACTATGCCGATCGTGGCGAGCAATTTATCGCTGCCGTCCACGCTCTGGAGGATGAATAATAAATGCAGCCGCTCCTCAAACGACTCAAAGATCTATCCGAGCAGATTAATGCTGCTCTCGAACGTCTTCATATTGACGACAAAGAACGCCAGGTCGAAGACCTTGAAGCGCAACTAGCGCAGCCAGACATTTGGCATAACCCGCAATTTGCCCAGGCGCAAAGCAAGCAACTGGCAGTAGTCAAATCACTGGTTGATCCATGGATGACACTTCAGGCTCAAACTAACGATATGGTTGAATTAATGGATCTTGGTGATGACGAGCTACTTGGTGAATTCGAAGGTCAGATTATTGCCCTCGAAAACGAATTTCAAAGACTTCGAAAAGACCTTCTGTTTGACGGCGAATACGACGACCACAACGCCATCATTCGCTTGAGCGCCGGAGCTGGTGGTACCGACGCACAGGATTGGACAGGAATGCTCGAACGCATGTACCTGCGTTGGGGCGAGCGCTCTGGCATGTCGAGCTCACTGGTGGAGCGATCGCAAGGTGAAGAAGCCGGCATCAAGTCCGCTGTCTACGAAATTTCCGGCCCATTCGCATACGGCAAGCTTCGTAGTGAAAATGGGGTCCATCGCCTGGTTCGCCTTAGTCCGTTCAATAGTGATAACCTTCGTCAGACTAGCTTTGCACTCGTTGAGATCCTTCCACAAATTGATACCCCCGAGGAAGTGCAGATAGACGATAAAGACCTAAAAATAGACGTCTACCGCGCCGGTGGTCATGGTGGCCAATCGGTTAACACGACGGATAGTGCCGTCCGCATCACCCATATTCCAACCGGTATTATGGTTGCAATTCAGAACGAGCGCTCGCAGTTACAAAACAAAGAAACCGCCATGAAGATTTTACGCTCAAAATTAGCTCATATGCAGCTCGAACAACATGCTGCGTCGGTCGCCGAGCTCCAGGCGGGTGAATCGGCTAACTGGGGAAGTCAAATCCGTAACTACGTCCTCCATCCGTATACCCTTGTGAAAGATACACGAACAAAGTACGAAACCAACAATGCGCAGTCAGTCCTTGACGGCGATCTTGATGGATTTATGGAAGCGTATCTCGAAGCACCCGAACAAAGATAGGATACATTGCAAATAGATGATTTTTGTGCTATAATATAAATAGTACATTAACACTTTATCAATAGATACGGGGTACATAGCGTACCTCGGTTCATATCGATACCCAGGGGGAACAATGCTTTCACTATCCAAACTGTTCGAAGGTCACGACTTGACCGCGAGCGCCCAGGCTGTCTTGAAGGCGGCCGAAAGCCTGATCGGCGACGGCAACGAGAACGCCGCCTATGTCCTGCACGCCGTCATCCAGCTGGACGACGATTTCGCCGCGGCGAAGATCCTGCACGATGCAGGTATGACGAAGGAAGAGTCGATGGCTTTTCTCGAGCCTTACAGCGCTGGCGATGACGTCTCTGACAAGCTCGGTGGTCTCGAATCGCTGACGGCGATGACTCGCAGTGCGATCGATGCATCAGCGCGACGCAGCGTCAGACGATCCATCGGGATCGTTGAGTTGGTGGTCGGAGTGCTTCAGGCCGGCGGCGACATGACGGTGAAGACCTTCCAGTTCATGGATGTCCATCCGGGCGCCATCGAGGCCCTGTTCTCGCCGCGGCGCAACTGATCTCCCGAGGCCGATATGAGCCCCCGGAGGACCGCCAGCATTTCACGCTGCGTGGTCCTCCGGGCACATCCTTACATCACGTGATCCCGTACCTGTTGATAAAACCCTAATCAGCTTATGGTATAATTAACAAAGCAATGATTCTATTAGATAGGGTAACCAAAACATACGGCAAAACCAGCGAACCGGCAATTAATCGTCTGAGCCTTTTTATTGAGCCGCGCGAATTTGTCATTATCGTTGGGACGTCAGGAGCAGGGAAGTCGACGCTTCTTAAACTTTTAACGCGTGAAGAAAAACCAACCAGTGGAAAAATCGTCGTCGGTGGTATCGACTATGATACTCTCAAAGACAGCCAGATCCCAATGCTCCGACGCAAGATCGGTGTCGTTTTCCAGGACTTCAAGTTATTACCGCAGCGAACCGTGTTTGAAAACATCGCTTTTGCTCTCGAAATCGCCGGTATGACCAATCGTGAGATCAAAAACACTGTACCAAAAGTCATTGACCTAGTTGGCTTGACTGGTAAAGACAAGCAATTCCCGCACCAGCTATCCGGTGGTGAACGCCAGCGTGTCGCCATCGCCCGTGCCGTCGTTCGTCAACCGAAAATTCTGATCGCCGACGAGCCGACCGGAAACCTCGACCCAAAGCACAGCTGGGACATCGTCCGATTGCTCGAAAAGATTAATAAATACGGAACAACCGTTCTGCTGACAACGCACAACGTTGAAATCGTCAATAAGTTAAAGCGTCGTGTCATCACGATCGAAGGCGGAAAAGTAACCGGCGACCAAGCCCAAGGGAGTTACCGACAATAATGGCAAAAGGTAAACGAAAACTCGATTCAAAAGCATTCGCGCAACAAAAGCGTCATCGCCGTCAGATGGTGACATTCTATCGTATGTGCAGATATGGCGTAAACAACTTCAGCCGTAACGCTTGGCTAACCGTTGCTGCAACAGCTGTGATGACAATTACGCTCCTCGTTATTTTTGTCAGCGTCGTATCACGAAATGTCCTTGTCGATACGAGCACGGCCATCAGTGACAACGTCCAAATGTCTATATATTTGAAAACTAATACCGACGAAGCCGATGTTAACAAAGTCGCCACAGATCTCCGCGGCCTCTCTAGCGTCACGAACGTCAAAATCGAAAGCCCGAGCCAAGCTCGTCAGAAAATCGCCGAAGACAATAGTTCCGATCCCCAATATCTCGAAGCGATCAAAGAGATGAACAGCCAGCTCCCATGGACGATCAACGTATCGGTTATCGATATCAACGATACCAAGCAACTTTCAGACTACGTCGGTCAAAGTAAGCTGGTGCTTGATAATGCCAGCCGTCCGGCGTCATTCTCGGGCGAGCGTCGTCAAGCGATCGAGACTATTGGTCAGGCCGTCGGCTTTGCTCAAAACGTCGGCCTCGTCATCGGTGGCGTCTTCGTCGCGATATCAATGTTGATCATCTTCAACACTATTCGTATGGCTATCTTTAACCGCCGTGAAGAAATTCAGATGATGAAACTGATCGGGGCAGAGAAGGCATTTATTCGCGGACCATTCCTCGTCGAAGCAATGATGTATGGCTTTTTCGCGGCTATTCTCGCCAGTTTGATCGGATTTGGATTACTCTATGCAATTGCTCCATCACTCCAGGCTAATGACATCAACATTCAACCAACAATCAACACGCTGATGTTCTATGCTGGGTTCGTCCTGCTCGCTATGATCGTTATAGGTGCGATTATCGGTGTCATTTCATCGCTATTAGCGACTCGTCGTTACCTCAAAATTTAATATAACGCGGCTTTCATATTGACGAGCCATTCCGCTTATGCTACAGTAGTTTTTAGTATGAAACTGAGTACCACCACACCAGCTTCGACCTCCTTTTTCCAGCGCGCGCTGATAGCCACTGCGATTATTGTGATGGCTGCGGCTGTACCAATCCAATTTGCAAGCCACGTCAGCGCCAACAACTATGAAGCACGTATTCGGGCCCTCGAAAACGATATCAGCCGTTTCGATGGAGAAGCAGCCCGCCTTGCCGGTGAAGCCGATTCACTGCAACGTGAAGTCAGCCGCCTAAGCAACGAAAAGGCAACAATCCAAGCCCAAGTCAACCTTAGCCAGGCAAAGTTCGATCAGCTGAATGCTGATATCAAAACTAACGAAGACAAGATCGCTAAGAACAAAGACGCACTCGGAACGATCGTCGCCGACCTCTATGTCGATGACAAAGTCACACCGATCGAAATGCTCGCTAGCAGCCGCGGCATCGGTGACTTCATCAATAAACAAGAATTCCGTTCGATTACTCGTGACCAACTAACTGGAACGATTGAAGAGATCAAGACGCTCAAGACTGAACTTGAAAAGCAAAAGAAAGAAGTTGAAGGCGTCCTGCGCGACCAAGAAAACCAGCGAAACCAGTTGGCTGCCAAGGAATCAGAACAGCAGAACCTCCTTGCGCAGACCCGAGGTAGCGAAGAAAGCTATCGAAACCTCTCGAGCGAGACAAGTAAGCGCAAAGACCAACTCCAGCGTGAACAGCAAGCTGCAATCGAAGCAGCCCTCAGGGCACGAGGTGGAGGCGGTGGTAACATTTCCGCTGGTGACCCAAACAAGGGTGGCTACCCTAGCAACCTTGCTAACTCCGATTACTATAATCCTGTTGTTGACCCGTGGGGAATGTACTCTCGCCAGTGTGTCAGTTACACTGCCTGGAAAGTTCACCAAAAGAATGGTTCAATGCCATACTGGGGTGGTCGCGGAAACGCTAACCAGTGGCCTGGAAATGCTCGTGCAGCAGGTATCCCTGTTAGTACAACGCCGCGAGTCGGATCGGTCGGAGTCATTATGGCTGGTCAATACGGACACGTCGTTTGGGTCGAAGGCGTCAACGCCAACGGAACAATCAACATTAGCCAGTACAACTACTTCAATGCCGGTGGCTCAGGGTGGGGACATTACAGTGAAATGTATAATGTTTCGCCTGGCGCCTACGATTACTACATCTACTTCTAAACTCATTCTGAAACCTAAGCATAATCAGCACTCCAGCCGGGGTGCTGATGTTATAATGGGAATAGACGAACATAACGTAGACTTCTAAAGAACAAGGGGACAATCATGTCAGATCAGCGACAGCCACGCACGCCGCGTGTGCCACGGACCGCACTACTTACCGGCGCATTCATAGCAACACTCGGCCTCGGGTTTCTAGGTGGAGCGTATCACCAGCAACTTTATAGCGCTGTTGCACCTTTGATCGGTATCAAGACAAGTACCGATACACTCGACCTGTCCTCGGTTCAATCAACCTTTCAGACACTAAAGGCTAATTTCGATGGAAAAATTGACGATAGCGCATTAATTGATGGTGCGAAAAAGGGTATGGTCGAAGCGGCTGGTGACCGCTATACCGAGTATATGACCAAAGCCGAAGCCGAAGCCTTCAATAATGATCTAACGGGTAATATCGGTGGTGGTATTGGTGTCGAACTGAGCGAACGCAACAACCGCGTCACTGTCACGCGCGTATTAGCAGACAGTCCGGCTGGAAAGGCTGGTGTTTTAGCCGGCGACGTCATCGGAGCTATCAATGATGAGAGCAACGGAAAGTGGACCGTTGATGACATTGTGTCACGCGTCCGTGGAGAAGTAGGAACAACCGTCAAGCTCGGCGTCATTCGCAACAACGAACCAAAAGAGTTTACCATTACGCGTCGAGCGATTACTGACCCGAGTGTTCGTAGTGAAGTCCGTGACGGTGTTGGTATTTTGACGATCAGTCGATTTGACGAGCAGACCGGCACGCTTGCCCGCATCGCTGCTCGGTCATTCAAGGAGCAGAATGTGAACAAAGTCATCCTCGACTTACGTGGTAACGGTGGTGGCTACCTCAAGGCAGCTCAGGACGTTTCGAGCATCTGGCTTGATAAGAAAATGGTCGTTAGTGAGCGCAAAGATGGACGAACAGTTGACGAACTCATGTCTGGCTCGAACCCAATCCTAAATGGTATCCCGACAATAGTTCTTGTGAATGGTGCCAGCGCTAGCGCAAGTGAGATCGTTGCTGGTGCATTAGCCGATAACGGTGCGGCAACGCTTCTTGGTGAGAAAACTTTTGGTAAGGGTAGCGTGCAGCAGCTCGTCGATCTGCCTGACGGTGCTCAGCTAAAAGTAACCGTTGCCCGATGGTTTACGCCAAAAGGAAACAATATTTCTGAAAAAGGTATTACGCCATCAGTCGTCATTGAGCGATCAAGTGATGACGTCAACAACAACCGTGATCCACAGCTTGACGCCGCGCTACAGCGCCTCAACTCATAACGGTTGTGCTAACTGATTGAGCTGTGTACAATAGGGGTACTATGGACGTAAAAAAGAAAATCCTGCTCGTAGAAGACGATGAAGCACTGGCTGCCGTATATAAATCACGTTTAGAGATCGAAGGCTTCGAGCCTCGCACTGTTTATAACGGCGAGGAAGCACTGAGTGTAGCGATGGATTTTCGTCCCGATCTTATTTTGCTTGATGCAATGATGCCGAAAATTAGCGGTTTTGATGTGCTCGATATATTACGAAACACACCAGAAACTGCCGGTATCAAAGTTATCATGCTGACAGCCTTGAGCCAACCAAAAGACAAAGAACGCGCCGAGAAGCTTGGCGTTGATGACTACCTGGTGAAGTCACAGGTAGTGATTGGTGATGTCATTGAGCGAGTCCGTCACCATCTGCAAGCTAGCTAGCTTACGCCTAATGATTGACTTTCTGTAAAGCTTGTGCTATAAATATTTGTAAGGATAAAAAACAAATATATGACCGAGCACGAACAATCACCATGGGCACCTCGCCACATCGAAACTCACAATGTAGTAGATAAACCAGAGTATAACGACCCTGACAATATTGATAATATGAAAATGGTCGGACGCTTTGGCAGTCAGAATGAAGTGAATAACGAGATGATCACGATGCCGGACTGGACAAGTAGTGATACGTCAGAACAGTCTATACCGGTCTTTGAAACAGCTAGCGACGAAGATCGCTTTGCAGAAGGTAAGGGTGTTGTTGTGAGGCGAAGCGACGGCACTATAGAGTCTGGTTGGAAAACGACCACTGACGAAAATGATCAAGGCATTGTCGTCGAACGTGAAGACAACGGTAGGATAATCCAAAAGCGTGTGACACGCGAAGTTCTTACTGAGTTACTTGACGCATACGAGCTGAAAGTGACAAAAGATCTCGGTGAAGCAGGCGTGCAGTCACTTATGGAGCAGCCTGAAGAGCCGGATGAGCAAGACGAACATATTTTACCTCATGGTATACTTAAGCGAGATGCTTCGGGCGAAATGAGATACTACCCTAACAATCCAGTGAAGGTCACTATGCCGACACCGCAGCCGCGTATTGAACACCCCACTGAACCGTATATTGCGACAGATATGGAGAAAGCTCGTCCGATAGAAGAGATACGAGCAATCTTAGAGCAGAGAGACGCCGAACAAAAGTAAATAAAAACTCCCCAGTCGGGGAGTTTTTATTTAGATAACGCTGACTTGCGTACGAGGTGCAGTTTTGCCAGTAAATCGAGTTTTACGAACTTTCTGGAAACTGACGACGCCATCTTGAGCTGCGTGGATAGTAAAGTCGCGGCTGATAAATGTACCAGGGCCGGCAACTTTTGTGCTACCAGTCTGACGGACGAGGACTTCGCCTGTGCTGACTTGCTGACCACCAAAGCGTTTAACACCAAGGCGGGCGCCGGCGTTGTTGCGATTGTTCTTACTTGAACCACCTGCTTTAACGTGTGACATATTTACTATTCTCCTTAAGCCCGGATGGGCTATCAATCTGTTACATTGTACGTGAAATCATCACTGTCGTCAAGAGGGTATCATTGGCACTAGGATACTTTATGTTTAAAACTATTTAAGATTGCATTGGTAGTATAAGAAGGTAGTGAGCTGCCCTGCTTTATCTACGATCCACCTAACCCCTTATGACAATAAGGGTATGGTGGTAAACCGCGTAAACTTTACTGATCCCGCCATTCAGGCTCGTTTACGCGTTGTGTTTGGGAAACTGACATATGACTTATTAGTCTGCGGAGTGGCGGGTTCTGTGTATGCAGTTTCCGTAGTGTATAGAGGAGGATATCTATGCGTTACGGAGATGAAAAGCGCATTGTGTTCAGGCCGCGGCCACGTACCAGGTGTGAGGATCAAGCGCCACGTTGTCGGTGCGGTATGTGCATTATCTTACTGACGATTATTATCGTTAGTAGTTACGCTTCTAGAATGAGTAGCTGACGTGCAACGACTTGATCTGGTCGATAGTAAAGTAATTGTTCGTTACGGACGTGAGAGAGTGTTATTTGCCGGTAACCAAGCGCGTCGATCGCTTCAGTGAGTGGCAGGTGGGTGAATGTCCCATCGATATGACGCCACGCCGGGACGGCAAGAATGACGGGTGTTCCTGGCTTGAGTTGACCGTGAAGATTTTTGAGGAATGTTGAAATGATGTGGTTACAGTTGCCACGTACTTCTTTTAACTTTGCGGGAGAAGGAGGTGCGCTAAACGGTTGACCCAAGTACGTTTCAGCAACGACGGCATCAATTGGTCCGTTCCATGTTGTTGTCATCGCATCGCCTTCGTGAAGCGTCCATGATCCTTTTAGCTGATTATTCGATTTGAGCCACTTAAGGTTATCCTCGCTGTAAGAGATCATTTTCTCGGCAAGGTCGGTGCCGTAAGCATCGTAGCCAGCCAGAAGCGATTCTTGAAGTAAGACGCCGGTTCCGCAGAATGGGTCGAGAATGCGCGGACGTGACTGGGCTTTGTCATGAGTTGAAAGACCAGCTAAATTCACCATGAGCAATGCTAATTTTGGAGGAAGCATGCCAACGAATGCATCACGCCGCGGCCGACCTTGGTCTCGAGCGGCGAGAGCGGTGATATTTTGTGACCCTGTACTTTCGGCGAGAATGATTGAATCGCGTCCTTTAACCACAAGGAGTTCGATTTTATTTTCTGACAATCCAAGCTTGTTATGGTGGGACGTGGCCGACGAAAGTGACACATCTTGGTTAGGAATGAGCCGGACGCTGACACCACTCGCTTTTAATTTGCTTTTCAATGTTAGGCCAGTCTTTTGAACGTCACGAGCATTTGTAGTAAAACCGTACGTACTGATGCCGAGGGTAACTTTTCCTTCAAAATCAGACCAGGCTTTTTGGTAGTGTTGGACTATCTTCATGGAGGTCGTTCGCCAATCTCGAAGCGGGAGTGTCATGATGACGCGGCCGGTCTTTTGCGTTCCTCCAAGTTGCTGAACATTAACTATTCGGTCAGTGTCGATGATGGCTGTTTCTGATGAGAACCAACGCACAGAAGTGAAGCGTCGTTCGAGCTCTGCGATTGATATTTCAGGTTGGCGTCCGAGAAGGGCAATATACATATAGAGTAATTATACAATATTGCTATAATGAAAGCGTATGAGAAACATATCTTTTCGCGGATGGATAACGATTGTCACGAGTATTCTTCTTCTAGGCGTGATTATTGGTGGCTGGTCAGACATCGTGGATGCGTGGCGACTACTCGATAAAGTCAACTTATGGATTTTGGCACTTCTAATCCCGATGCAATTCCTTAGTTATTATGTAACGGGTGAAATTATCTTTTCCTATCTTCGGGCCAAGGGTGAATTGAAAACAATGTCGCATTGGACAATGACACGTACTGCCCTCGAGCTTAATTTCGTTAACCATGTCCTGCCGAGCGGTGGAGCAGCTGGCTTTTCGTATCTCGGCTGGATACTTGCTAAATTTGGCGTCAAGCCTGGACGATCGACGATGGCTCAGATTATTCGTTTTGCACTGACGTTCCTCAGTTTTGTGATTTTGCTCGTCGTCGCGGTTATTGTATTGATTATCGATCATCAGATGAGTCGAACCGTTATTCTCCTTAGCTTCATTTTAGCAATAGGTGCGGTCGGTGCGACCCTCGGTATGATCTATGTGATTGGTAGTAAGCGTCGGTTAGAGAAGTTCTCGGCGTGGCTGACAAATCTGGTGAACAAGGTTGTGGCGAAATTAACGCGTGGTCGCAAGCAGCATATCCTCAAACCAAGTGTGTTGTTAACATTTTTTGATGATCTCCACGATGATTTTATTCAGATCAAACGCGAGAAAAAAGTATTGTTTTGGCCATTTGTGTGGGCATTGGTTGCGAACCTATTCGATGTAGCGTTGTTGTGGATTTCGTTCTGGGCGCTTGGCTTTCCGCTTAATCCAGCCACGTTGTTCGTGGCATTCGGTATTTCGTCCATCGCCAGTGCGGTTTCGGTCACCCCGGGTGGCGCAGGTGTCTATGAGGCGGTGATGATCGCATTCTTGGCGTCGAGTGGTGTACCTGCGACGATGGCGATCGCCGGAACATTGATCGCTCGTATCTCACTACTAATTTTGACTATTGGCTTTGGCTATGTCTTTTACCAACTAACGATCAACAAATATGGACGACGTCCTTCTCTCAGTCAGTGATTTCGTCGATCTGACGAATCAGACACTTGAGTATGCGTATCCAAGTGTGGCTATTGTTGGTGAGGTCGCTGAATACCGTGTCAGCCAAGGGAAATGGGTGAGTTTTAAGTTGAAGGATGATGGTGCGATCATCGGCTGTTTTATGGGTATCTATCAATTACGTGTCCCAATTGAAAATGGGATGAAAATTGTTGTTATGGGACAGCCACGCCTTAACCCGAAATGGGGGACGTTTACGGTCAGTGTTCGGTCAGTCAAGCCAGTTGGCGAAGGCTCGATTAAAAAGGGGTTTGATCTACTAAAAGCGAAACTCGAGGCCGAAGGGCTATTCTCGTCAGATCGAAAACGGTCACTACCATCTGTGCCACAATCTGTTGCTGTTATTACTAGTACGGAATCTGCGGCCTACGCTGACTTTACGCGGATTTTAAATGAGCGCTGGGGTGGCCTTCGGGTCGAAGTCGCACATACACAGGTACAAGGCCAGCCAGCGGCTGATCAAATCATCCGAGCTATCCGCTATTTTAATAATTTAGAGGTACTTCCCGAAGTACTGATAATCATTCGTGGGGGTGGCAGCGCTGAAGATTTGGCGACTTTTAATGACGAACCTTTGACACGCGAAATCGCCGGAAGTCGTATCCCGACGCTCGTTGGCGTCGGGCACGAGGTTGATCATACGCTCGCTGATATGGTATCCGATGTCCGGGCAGCAACGCCGACCCATGCGGCCGAAACATTGGTCCCAGATCGGCAGGAAATAATCCGTCGGGTGAGATTGCAGGTTGAGGGTGCTGGAAATGCCTATCGTCAGTACATTACCTATTATGTCGAAAGTACACGTCAGCAACTCGATAGGGTACATGATCAGATACATGAACACTATGAAAAGGCACGTGAACGTCTTGCGCTTTTGAAGGGTGCTGTCGCGCAACTTAATCCGGACAATGTATTAAAGCGCGGGTATGCATTACTCAGAGGCAGGCATGAGGTTGGCCAGACGATAGTCATTGAAACAGTAAACGAAGTAATAGAAGCGGAGGTGCAGCATGTCACAAGAAAATAAAACAGTTCAACAAAAAATGACCGCGCTCACAGAGTTGGTGGGCTGGTTTCAGAGTACTGAATTCAGCTTGGAAGAAGCGGTTGATAAGTACAAGGCAGCCGAAGCGCTCGCTGAAGAAATCGAAAAAGATCTGACGAAGCTTAAAAACGATATATCGGTCGTCAAGCAGCGTTTCGATAGCGAAGCGTAGGCCATAGTGCTTGGCTTCTTTATTATTATCGGAATCTTCCTGTTGGTCGTTGGTATCGGGGCGTTATTTGGTGCGCCGTATGTGCCTAGTCAGCGCCGATACTTGAAGCGGGCGTTCGATGAGCTGTATCCGCTTCAGTCAACAGATGTTCTTGTAGATATCGGTGCAGGCGATGGCGTTATTTTACGTGAAGCAAGTGAACGAGGCGCCCGGGCAATTGGGTACGAGATCAATCCTATTCTTTATGTTGTCGCACGGTGGATGAGCCGTCGTCACGATAGGGTATCTGTTCGACTTTCTAACTTCTGGACAAGTGAATTGCCAGAAGAGACGACCGTGGTCTATGCGTTTTCAGTGAACCGCGACGCCGCGAAACTGACTCGAAAGCTTCAGGCTCATGTTGACGAGACAGGGAGGCCAGTCGCGTTGCTTTGTCTAGGCAGTCCGCTGACAGCGATGACTCCAGAAGGATCGCTTGATGCCTATACGCTCTATCATTTCTTACCATCTTTAAAGCCCCACGCAGATAAGGTATAATGACGCTTATGACTACTCACCAACAACGTGGTGCAGCCAGTGTATGGCTCATTATGACCATTATCCTTTCAATAACGACAATAGCTGCGGCTGGATTTTTAATCTGGGCGCTCATCAATTACTTTGATCAAAAAGATAATGTTGATAGTAAAGTAACGGTTGCCGTCAATCAAGCTGTCAAAGAGCAGGCTGATAAAGACTCGGCCGCCTTCCTCGAAAAAGAAAAAGAACCGTTCCGCCGTTTCGTTGGTCCAGAAGATTATGGACGATTGCAGTTTACCTATCCAAAAACGTGGAGCGCCTATGTTGCCGCCGATACTTCTAACTCGAACACATTCACTGCATATCTGAATCCAGAGTTAGTGCCTCCGATCAGTAATAGCACTCGCGTGGGATTGCGAGTAACGATCGAATCGAAAGATTATGAAGATGTGATTCGCTCATACCAGAACCTGATCAAAAAAGGTGACCTAACCTCAAGTTCAGTGAGCGCAGACGGTGAAGCCGGTACGCGTCTGGACGGATTGTTCACCAAAGATATCAAGGGTTCAGCGGTTGTATTCAAGATTCGTGACAAAACGGTGACGCTTCGGACTGATGCTGAAACCTTCAAAAATGATTTTGATCGCTTAGTCGGCACAATCACGTTCAACAAATAAAGACGCTTGTCTTTGTCAGTACATCCTTGTCAGTGTAAACTAAAGACATGACTGAGAGTGGAGGAGAGCAGGGACTAAACTCGGCGTTCGTGACGCCTGTGGTAGCTGCTGCTCATGAGCTAAAGGCACCACTTGCGCTAGTGCGTCAATTGGCGCTGCGCCTTGATGCAACTGACCTTGAGGCGGATCAGCGCCGAATGATTCAACAGCTCACACTGACGACAGAGCGGGCCCTGCGGCTGACGACCGATATGACAAAAGCGAGTCGATTACAGGATGCACTTTTCGCGCTCGAGCCACTCAATCCAGAGCAAATTTGTCGTGATATTGTTCATGAGTTAACACCGCTGTTCGAGGCGCACGGTCGGCAGCTTGCCTATGGAAAACGTACGCACCCATTATTGCTCGTTGGAAATCGAGATCTACTCCGGCGTATCTTGGCGAACTTCTCTGATAACGCCCTGTATTACACTGAGCCTGGTTCTGTTGTTCAAATGCAGATTACCGCGTTAAAGAAAAGTGGCTATATCCGCATTGGGGTACGTGACTATGGACCGGCTTTATCGAATGAT
>CAJYIP010000026.1 GCA_913775275.1 Patescibacteria group bacterium
ACGAGACACGCCAATGATCGATAGCGGTTCACATTCACCACTACGAACGATATCTCGAAGAGCTGGAAGTAATTTTCGCCGGCTTAAATCGCCAGTAATACCAAAAATAAGAAGTTTTGTCGTCATATATCCAGTATACAACGACTAACACTATATTTTATATAGCAAAATACCGCCCATATAGAGACGGTATGTTTTTGCAGTTTAAGGCTAGAGACTATTGGCAGCCTTCACACATTGTCAGGTCAGCAGGGTCTGGTTGGATAAACGTTGAGCCTGCAGCTTGCGCGTCATCACGCGCCTGTGCAATTGCTGCCTGCATTGCGTTGTCGATTGCTGCGAGCTTGTCTTCGAGACTCATGTCGTCTGAAATAATGCTGCTTGCGTTCATAATTTAATATCTCCCCTATTACCCTGTTTTTTATTATGCACTGTTTTTCTTAATTAGTGCTTATGTTTAGTTATTATACGCCACATGTAGCGCTTTACTAGCCTTTTTTAGCTGTAAAAATACCAACGGTTCGGAGACGACTTCTTGGGGTCAATTTGACCGATCGGCAGTTTATAGGCATAAGTTCCTTCAAAATATGGTGGAATATGTCCGAGAGTTTTCTTAACAATTTCAAGAGCGGACGCTGTTTCATCCGAGGAAAGCTTTTCCGCATTACCTGAAATGTATCCGCCTTTTGTACGGTCGGTTTTTGACCAAACCGCAACACTCACCTGTGGATTTTTTTCGACGTTTAGCGAATGTTGATGAGTGTCTTTTGAGAACCAATAGACCGCCTCGTTATCACTGAAAATATGAACGGGTGTCGCCCACGGCGAGCCGTTAGGGTTGATAGTTGCCAGTGTACCGATCGGGTTAACGGCAAGTATGTATTTAAGAGCGTCCACCTCTTACCCTAAGAATTCTTTAGGTATCGGCGCGTCGAACCGCACTTCTTTTATGTCTATCACGCCACGGTTTGTTTTGTGAGGGAACGTACGTTCGTATAAAATATCGATCGAACCAAAGACTGCATCATGCCAATTAAAACCTAGTTTCTTGGCTGTATCTTGGACTGCTTCGACGGAAGAGCCTTCAATCTCCACTGAAGGATTCAACCACGGCCATTCATCAATCACGACTTCAACATCATCCAGTAACCACGTCTCGCGTCTAGTTTCTTGATATGTGATATAGCTCCAACCCGCTTCCTCAAAAATCTTCACCGCTGTGTCGAAGTCACCGACGGTCGTCTCTAACTCCTGGACACTATCGATCGTTGCTTCATCATCAGGAACGGTCCGGCGTTTGAAAGTAAGTGTTGTTCGATCACCTTCATCACGGATACGAACAAAAGAATTATCCGCAGCGTGATGCGACTCTTCGATTAAAACTCGGCGCATTGCACGCATCGGGTGTTCTAGCGTTGCTCCAAGATCCTGAAGCTTTTTACGAGTATCTTCAATAGATATATCGGCAAACTTTGCTTCGATCTCAGAGTTCATTGGATTACTTCCCGCTATTTACTTCGTAACTAGTGTTCGTACTCTCAAAGAAGTTCACAAGTTCGAGTGTGTCATTAGCGGCCGCCATCCACTTGGCTGGGTTCGATACATTATACTCAGGTTCAAATCCGAGTTCTTCAAGGCGTCGATCGGTCATGTACATGACATATTGGTTCACGTAATCGGCGTTGAGACCGAGGATACCCTTCGGTAGCATGTCTTCGTTGTAAGCCTTCTCGAGTTCAACCGCTTCAAGAATCAGGCCTCGAATCTCTTCAGCAAATTCAGCCGTTTGGAGGTCTGGGTTCTCATCAAGGATCGTGAGAAGTAGGTTGATACCAAATGTCAGGTGAAGGTTTTCGTCACGAGTGATCCAGTCGAGGAGAGACCCAACGTTACGAAGCAGGTTTCGTTGGCGGAAGCTCATACCAACCATAAAGCCTGAGTAGAACCAGATGCCTTCGAGAACAATGTTGTAGGCAACCAGGCTGCGGACAAAGTCCTTTTTACCTTCAGTTGTTGTGATATCGAGATCGCCAAGCATCACTTCAAGATGCTTGTTCTGGAAACGAGCTTTCGCAGCAAGTGACTCTTTACCAAAACCAGCTGCGTAAATTTCTTCACGATCGAACGGAAAGGTCTCAATAATGTATTCGAAGGTCATGAAGTGGTTCGCTTCTTCCCACATCTGCTTTGAAAGGTAAATGTGTGCTTCAGCGGCGTTAACATACGGGTAGATACCGAATGCGAGTGACTTGTTGATTAATAGTTCATTCGGGTTGAGGTAGCTAATGACCGTTTTGAGGGCGTGCTTTTCATCATCGGTCATCTTTTCAAAGTCGGCCAAGTCGCGAACGAGTTGAACTTCATTTGGAAACCACGTGTTCGCAACCGCCTGATTGTACAGGTCGTATGCCCATTGGTAACGGATTGGTTTGAGTTGTAGACCGTCACGGAGGCCTGTGCCCAAGATACCCTGTGACTCATTGTGTTGTTCAGTTGTTGCGTCTGACATAGTGCCTCCTTAAATTCCTTGTTCTAACGATACCGTGTGTTGCTGACAAAAAGCTTCAATGCGCTGTAGATGGCGTTCGATACGATGAACTTCGTGTTCAGCCCGACTGAGCTCTCGTTGAATCTTACTGGCTTTTCGCAGTGCTTCGATGTGATCCGCCCTGTACTGTTCGTACAAGGCTCGGATCATCTCTTGATTTGTTTCGTCGCTTATCTCCATCGCTTCTACTTTGTCGCTTTGGCGAACCCAAAGCCTGTTCGACGAACGGTGCCTGACTGATTAATCTTTTCAGTCTTGTTCGATTTAACGGTTGTCTGTTCAGATTGGTGACGCGGCTTCACGTGCAGGTAGTACGTTGTCTTTAGACCACGCTTCCATGCTTCGAGGTAAATCTTCTCATACTCGTCAATGTCGCGAGTCTCGAGGTACATATTACGGCTAATTGCCTGGTCAACCCATTTCTGTGCACGAGCCGCTACTTCAATAAAAGCGTACGGCGACAATTGGAAACTTGTTTTGTAGACATCTTTGAGGTGCTGTGGAATTGCGTCGATGTTCTGAATATCACCTTGATTGATGAGGAGTTCGTCTTTGACTTCTTCCCAAACACCAAGCTCTTTCAGGTCTTTCACTAGGTTCGTATTCACTTCGAGGAACTTACCGTTTAACGTAGATCGACTAAATATTTGTGAGAACTGTGGATCGATACCAGGTGTCGTTCCGGCGATGTGAGCAATGTTGGCGGTCGGTGCGATCGCTAGCAATGTCGCGTTACGCATACCCTTTTTAACCTTTGCCCGCAAGACGTCCCAATCAAGGCGGGTCTTGCGATCGATCTTAACTTTAACCTTACGGTCGTCGGCAAGCTGATCAAGCGTATCGATGGGCAGAATACCCTGGTTCCAACCACTTCCCTTAAAAGCTGGGTAGCTACCAAGTTTTTTCGCCAGTACGGTCGATTCGTCGATCGCGTAGTAACTAATGTATTCAGTCAGTTCGTCGATCAGGTTGTATGCTTCTTCAGATTCGTAGCTATAGCTGAGCTTTTCGATGACATCAGTGAATCCCATGATACCGAGACCGAGTGCACGGGTCGCTTTGTTTGCGTTCATCGCTTCACTGACAGGTAGTTCGGTGATATCAACCAAATTATCAAGTTGGCGAATCGCACTTCGCGTACTCTCCTGGAGTCGCTCCCAATCCCATGTTTTGTCGTCATTAAGGTGAGCGGTGAGATTAATACTGACAAGGTTACATACAGCGATGTTGTCGTTGTCCTGTGGCAAGGTAATTTCAGTACAGAGGTTTGAAAGGTGGATGGTACCGGTATTGTTATTCAATGCACGGACATTGATCGTGTCTTTCCACGTCAACCATGGGTGGCTGGTCGCCTGTAGCTGAATAAGGATCTGGCGGAATTGCTGACGGGCAGGGATTTTATCAAATCGCTTGATTTCGCCACTGTTCGCTTTTTTGATATATTCTTTGTACTTCTTGCTAAAGTCGTCACCATACAGCTCGGTCAAATCCATGACATCAGCCGGGTCGAACAAGTACCAGTCCTGGTCTTTTTCAACACGACGCATGAATTCGTCGCTAATAAAGACGGCAGTGTTTGCCAATCGAGTACGAAGATATGGGTCACCCGAGTTAGCTTTCAGGTCTAGGAATTGACCAAAGTTGATGTGCCAATTTTCCATGTATAGCGCTGCCGCACCAGCTTTTTTACCTTTGCGACTAACCGCGAAGAGCGCCGAGTCGATCATTTTCATGAAAGGAATTGGGCCGGTTGATTCTGTATTTGTTGTCTTGACCGGTGAACCAGCTGCACGAAGTTTCGAAAAGCCAATACCGATTCCGCCAGTACCCTTTGCAATCCACATCGTATCGCGGACACTTTTTGCAATTGATTCCATGTCATCATCGACGTTGATCAAGAAACAGTTTGATAGCTGCGGGAAAGCACCACCAGCGTTCACACGAGTCGAACCGCCCGGAACATAGTTAAGGCTACTCATGTTTGCATAAAAATCGAGTGCCGCTGCAGTAGGATTCTCATCGTTGAGGGAGAGTCCCATTGCGATACGCATATGGGTGAATTGTGGCACTTCGATAGGCTCACCACTGCCTTTGCGGAGTGCATAACGGTTTTTGTTCGTGATGACACCGAGATATTTAGACAGGTCGTCTTTGACCGGGTCGAGTGCTTTTGAAAGTGCTTTGAGATCAAAGCGGCCATCAGTCAAACGGGCATCGAGCAGTCCCGATTTCACGCCTTCTTTGATAAAGGCAGGGAATGATTTTTCATGAAGCTTCTTTAGTTCGTCGGCGCTGTCGTAGTCGCCGAGAATACTCTTGTAAAGAGTTTTCAAAAGAAGGCGTGCTGCGATTTTGTCGTAGTCAGGATCATCTTTGACATTTTGCAGTGCTGTTTGAATGACCGCTTCGTCAAGTTGCTCACTGGTAATACCATCGAATAATGTTAATTGTAATTGTGATGCAACCTCTACTACTTTGGCGATTTGGTCGTTAAGACCTTCACTTGCTTTGACGAGTGCCAAGTTAATTTTGTTGGCGTCAAACGGCTCTTTGCTGCCATCGCGTTTTACGACAGTGATTGCACTCATAGTTAATAAGTCCCCTATTACCCTTTTATTTTATGCCGCACACATCACCTCCCAAGATGCCTCGATACGAGGTGCAAGCAAGGAAGCCGACACGCGGCCAAACCTTTTCTTGCAAAATGTGTATTTTATGGCAGTACTACATATGTAGTGCTTACGTATGACTATATGCCCCTATATATAGTTTTTCAAGGTTTTTTGAGGGTATTTTTGACTACAAAAAATCAAGAGAGTTGTCGCATATATAGCTGCGCCACTTGAGTTGCGATATTTGCATGACCGGGGCCAGTTGGGTGCGTGCTATCGGGACCAGTGTAGCGATCACCCGTACCGTCATTTGACGGCGTTCCTTGGCGACCAGTCGTTCCCGTAACTATACCGTTACCACAGTGCACCACCGGATCACCGGCTGAATGTACGCGTGTAAGTGGGCCTCCTGCGGGTTGTCCACCTCGCGTACCTGTTACATTTAATGTATAAGGTCCTGATCCACTTTGACCCGTCACCATACGAACTTCAGCGTTGATGTCATTACCTATTTGGATCCAAGTACCATTTGGAATTGGATTAACTGTCGAAATAGACGTGTTCGTAACGACAGAGTTCGATGCTAGTGTCGTCGAAGTGGCTTGAGGACCAACAATTGGTAAAGATAAAACGTCAAGAAACTTTCCTCCAGCCGCAAGAGCAGCTGATTTAATAACGTCTCGCAATAGCAGTAAGTTTGCAGAATATGTTTGAGCTCCTCGCGGCCAGAATGGACTTAGGACAACCAGCTCAACGCCAGGAGGGCACAGCGCAAAACACGCTGCCGCCTCCGCCGCAATCTGAGAGGCGTCATATGATGTATCGTTAATACCTCCAGCAAACATAAGAATGTCTCCAGTCCGAAGAAGTGGCAACCAATCACTAGACCTATCTCTGAACTTCACCCTACCATTTGAGCCGGGATTTACATATCCAGTTCCACCCAATCCGCACGATATCGCATTAATATCCAATATTTGACCTAGTTTTTGCACCCATCCCATACTCTTTGTCCACGGATTATTATCGCTGATAGTTGGCTCGGTAAATGAGTCGCCAATAACAACTAAACGCTGCGAAACCATCGGTACAGCACGAACTCCTTCTGTTAAAGGAACGGCAATGCCATAAAAACGAGCCTCGCCGCTAAACTCTAAACGAACCCTGTAGCGACCAGGGGCACCCAGTGTAATAAGAAAGTATTGGTTGGTCGCATCCATGAGAGTTGGGCCGCTTGTAATATATTCATACGGTCCTGCACCTTTAGCTATGGCGATACGTGTATTAGCGCTTCCAGACGGCTTCATCTGCACCTCAAAGCGGCCGGTTGCATCTGCAAGATCAAGTTCGGTTTCAGCTCCCCAAGGGGTTAAGGAAGTTTTTGTATACATTGATGCTACGCCAAAGCTGTTAGAATCAGGAAATACCGTTCCAGTCGAAGGAATACCGCCAAAAAATGTATATGCTCCCGACATCCACGGCGGAGTTAATACAGCCCCAGTGTAAGCGCTGGTATTCGAAGCACTTACAGAGGGTGTATTCGACATAACTCCAGGAATTGCGCCAATACCCCGTACGTCGTGTTGACGCAATTTGTTACCGATTTTTGCATCAAGGACAGATTGAAGACCAGCAGTTTTACTAATTGAAAATGATCCATCTGGAACGACCGGAGATACCGAAAAAGTCTTAATACCACCTATAGCCTCGTCACCCGTTTTATGAACAACTGTGGTATCCGTAGCCTTACTCGATAAGTCGCTACTAAGGTTTGCAATTTTGTTCTGCGCAATTGTTGCGTTTGTAGAAATACTATCATTAGTAATACTACCAGGCACTATTGCGGCGTTCGTTACGGCGTTCGGCTTGAGCTGTGCCGCTCCGACAGTATCTTGTTTTAAAGAACCGTCAGTAGCATGCGCTTGCAAAAGATACTCATTAAGAATCTCTCCCCAATTCCCCGCGTCACCCCCTGGTTGTGGCAATCGTGCCATGACGTGTACATATCCCCGCTTATTGTTAGTTATAGAATAGAGCATAAGCAAGAACGAGTCAAAGACGAGACTCGTGAAGGTTGTTATTATTTTTCAAAGCCTCTGCAACCCGAGAACATATCGTTCTCGGCGTGAAGCCCGCATTGAAAAATAGTAGCAACCGAAACTTGGCGGAGAGGATGAGATTCGAACTCACGGTACGGTTGCCCGCACACACGCTTTCCAAGCGTGCGCCTTCAACCACTCGGCCACCTCTCCGTACGTGAATTATTATAGCAGTTGTTATTTCCACGCCATATCGCTGTTGCCCCTTTGGCGTCGGGGTTACATAATAGGGTGCAATGAGTGACACGCCGACTCCCGTTATCGTTTTAAAAGATCTTCGCAAGCGATTCGGGCTTGGTGACACCGAACACTTCGCTATTGATGGTATCGACCTCACTATTGAAAAAGGTGAATTCATCGCGATCATGGGACCAAGCGGATGCGGTAAAACGACGCTAATGAACATTCTCGGACTCCTCGATTCCGCCATCGAAGGTGAATACGAGCTTGATGGCAAAAATGTCGCCTCTCTTAGTCAGCGTCGTCAAGCAATGATCCGAAGTCGTCAGATTGGGTTTATCTTTCAAAGCTTTAACCTAATATCTCGGCTATCGGTCATAGAGAATGTTGCACTCCCCCTTACCTACAAAGGCGTTCCGAAATTGCAACGTCTCAAAAAAGCGAGTGAAATGCTAGCAAACTTTCATTTGCAAGAACGTGAATATTATATGCCTCGACAACTTTCTGGTGGTCAGACCCAGCGTGTCGCCATTGCCCGGGCTCTTGTTAATGAGCCGTCAATCATTCTTGCCGACGAACCAACCGGTAACCTTGATTCTCGAGCCAGCCATATCATCATGGAAGAATTGTCTGACCTTCATCACAAAGGTAATACGATCATCATGGTGACACATAATCCTCGCCTCACGACATATGCCAGCCGAGTCATCACTATGCTCGATGGAAAAATCGATACAGACACGAACGTTCTGAAAGAAGAGACGGCAGCAGAAACCAAGAAACCGCTTGGTAAGAAAAAGAAGAAATCGAAAGAATAATTATGAGATTCCTATTCATCAACCATCTTCAAAGCGCCCGGGATTCACTCCGAAGCAACCGTCTCCGGAGCTTCCTGACAATGCTTGGTATAACAATTGGTGTCGCTAGTATTACTGCCATTCTTGCACTTGGTATTGGTGCGAGTACGATTGTTAATACTCAGGTGGAAGCGCTCGGCGGGACGACTGCGGTCGTCAGGCCTGGGAAAACCGATATATCTGGCATTGATCAGCTCGCGCAAATTCCTACCCAACAGCAATTTTCCGCAAGTACATTGACACTCAACGATGTTGATACGATTAGTAAAATGGAGGGCATCGCTGGTGTTGCTCCGTTGATGGTTTTACCCGGAGCAGTCAAGGGCACCAATCCCGCACCTGCCGGAACACCAATTATTGCAACCTCACCATCGTTAAAAGAAGTTAACAACCTATCGGTTAGAGACGGTGAATTTCTTAGCGACGATTTAATTGTTTCGACAGTTGTCGTTGGGCCACAGCTAGCAATTGATACATTTGGTACCGAGCAAGCTATCGGCAAAACGCTGATGCTTAAAGGTTCACCTTTTACTGTCGTTGGCATCTTGTCTCGGACAAATACTCCTATTAACTTTAACGGCGTTGATTTTGATTCTTCGGCCTTTATCACAACCCAAAGTGGCGCACTGCTCAACCAAAGCATTCCGCAGATCCAACAGATCAACATCCAGGTATCGTCGAAGGATAGTCTTGAATCGACACTCAAGAACGTTACTGACGGTATCTCAAAAAATCACTTAGGCCAGGCCGACTTTTCAGTTCTATCTGGAAAAGAGATTTCTCAACCTGCAAACAGGCTATTCACCGCTATCATCGCGATCACGGTCGCTATTGCCAGTATTTCATTACTGGTTGGTGGTGTTGGAATCATGAACAGTATGCTGGTTGGTGTCGCTGAACGGACACGAGAAATTGGTATTCGTCGGGCACTCGGCGCGAGCAGCCGGGATGTTGTGGCTCAATTTCTCATTGAATCACTTGCTCTCAGTATCGGTGGCGGTATCGCCGGATTTATCACTGGCTACGGTCTCGCGTACGCAGCAAGCATATTTCTCCCATTTGACCCAGGTTTTTCGTGGCTTATTGTCGGTATCGCAGCAGCGATGTCGATAAGCGTTGGTATGTTGTTTGGTCTATACCCTGCTATCAGAGCGGCTCACAAAGATCCGATCAGTGCACTTCGACAGTACGATTGATTACACCAATTCCTTTTTTAATCGTTCGATAAGTGCAACTGGGACCGGATCGACGCCATTCAATATGGCGGTATAGATACTCGCGAAATCAGCCAATATACTTCCCCATAAAAGCTGTGCTAGTTTCGTTTCACCTTTCAATGTGATAACTGTCGACTTCGGTCGCTTACCGCTCAATAGGCGATCCGAAATTTCAAAACGTTTTTTGATTTGAGCGTGTTCAAATGAACTCACCAAGTCGAAGATGGCAAAAGGCTTTTCAATAGGATGAGACGTCCACCCCATAAACTCATTGTGATTAAATTCAGGATACTCATTCCAGAATGCGACATTCTTAGCCGTTTCATTCCAGCTAATCTTCCATTTATACGCAACTGGTGCAGTTAACGCTCCGCCGTAAAATACTGGCGTTTTGCCAACAGCTTGATGAGCAATTTGCTTTGCATAATTCTGGTCTGTCGCAACCGACGGCTCCCAAGCGGCCGATTCACGCCCGAGCCAGCCTGATAATGCTTCGATTTCTTCGCTTTTATTGCGAACGATACCGAATGACTCCAATAAACTCGCGAGACCACGAAGGTTTAATAGCACTGCCATTCGCGGCTGCAGCCCGTCAGGCAAGTTCACGTGAGCAATTGAATACTCGCAGGCCATATCAATAAGTGCTCCGCCTGATGCAATAATTGCAAGCTGAGCGCCAACTTTCTCCGCCTGCTCGAGCGAAGAGATCGTTTCCTCTGTATTGCCAGAGTAGCTACTCGCAATCACCAATGTGTTTCGACTGACATATTTTGGAAGATCGTAGTCCCGAACCACTTCGAAGGGAATGGTTAGCGTATCTTTAAGCCAGACCTGTACGATCAAGGCCGCTAATGCTGAGCCACCCATACCTGCAATAACGATGTTGGTAATTTCTCGATTGTCGTGTTCAGGACTCCATACTTTCGCGTCGAACAATGTTTGATCGTATTGATGCGCCGCAACCTCTAGTGCGCCGCTTGAATCCTTTTGTTTGAGATACTGTTGATTATCAAGTATTCCGTTCACCCTATTGCCCTTCCCTTTTTTACTATGATACAGTATTTAGTAACTAAGCTTAAGCAATTTTAGAGGTGGGAACATGGACATAACTCCGCAGGACGCGACGCAACAACCAATTAGTGATGACCAGGAGCTGGCAAAAGCACTCGCTGGAGTATTGCCGGAAGAACAGCCGACACAGCCAGCTCAAGCATCTATGAACGAGATTCCACCCCTTCAGTTTGAAGAAACTCCTGCACCGATCCCAACACCAGCTGCAGATTCAGTCCAGCCAGCACCCGTTGAACCACAGAGCACCGACATCACACCGCTCGTTGTTCCAAGTGAACCAGTAGCACAAACAACTGATTTGAACGGTATCAAAAAAACCGCTCTTGAGGAGCTCCGTCCACTCATGGATAAGGTCAGCCTGTCTGCTGAAGAGAAATTCAACACCTACCTTATGCTCATCCGTAGTACCGACGATGCTTCATTGATCGAACCAGCACACACGACAGCACAAGCTATCACCGATGAAAGTGTTCGCGCTCAAGCATTACTTGATGTCATTAAAGAAATCGACTACCTCTCACAAGGACAAAATAGCGTACAATAGTTCCCATGCACGTTCGACCAGCCACACCCGAAGAAATAGCATCATGGGACTCTCTCGTTGCCGCCTCACCTGATGGCGGTAACATTTTTTCATCGCGATTATATGCTGAACAGAAACAAGAACAGGGTGGCTACACCCCACACTTCCTGCTAGTCGGCTCACACCCAGTAACTGTTCTTGAAAAGAATGCTGCGCCTTTCGGACGCTATTGGTATCTTCCAAAAGGCCCTAATGTAACATCGACTGATGATTTCTTTGCAGTCAATAAAGCGCTGGCTGACTATGCGAATACGAAACAGGTCTTTGTCATACGAACCGAATCAGAACTCGACCGCTCTTATCGCCCCCTTCTTATCAAAAATGGGTATCGACCGTCACGATCAATTATTCCGAATCCTTCGACAATCGTCTTAGACATTAGCTCTGACAAAGAAACGCTCCTTACACAACTTCCACAAAAAGGACGTCACGCAATACGGCGGGCTCAACGAGACGGTGTTGTCGCAAAAGCCGTTGAAGCAACTCCTGAAAACTGCCGCATCATGTTCGAATTACTTCAAAAAACTGCTGAAGGGAAGTTTGGCATGCGACCATATCGCTACTACACGTCATTCTGGCAGCGATTTCAACATGCTGGCCATGGACAATTATTTTTTGCTTTCGTCGGGGACACGGTGGTCGCTGGTGCATATGGATTGATTCTTGGTCATAAAAGTACGTACAAGGACGGCGCATCGGTTCGCGACCGTCCAGCATACGGAGCGAGCCATCTTCTTCAATGGACACTCATCCAATGG
Organism: Patescibacteria group bacterium; assembly: GCA_913775275.1. Lineage (GTDB taxonomy): Bacteria > Patescibacteriota > Saccharimonadia > Saccharimonadales > Saccharimonadaceae > Microsaccharimonas. Next base: position 11,926 of record CAJYIP010000026.1, read on the forward strand.
GCTAAAGAACACGGTGCGACACTCCATGACTTCTGCGGATCACCGCCGTCAGACGAAATCGAAAACACCGCTCACCCGCATTACGGAATCGGTCGATTTAAGTTGTCTTTTAGTCGTCACGTCGTTGACTACATCGGTGGAAATGACCTCGTCCTAAAGCCCTTCGCATACGCTTTATGGGTAAAGATAGGCGAAAGGCTCTATCACCGCTTTCATTTCCAGCGGACCAAGGACTATTACTACTAGGCCACTCTTAACGTCTGCTCATTCGCCATAAACTAAATACCCCTAAGCTACCGACTAAAGCCGCACCCGCATACCATAGTAGCCTGTAATGCCCCTGTGCCTCTCCTTGACCCTGTTTCGTATCAAAGCCGTCTCTTTTTGAGGGTACATGAGCGGTCTGACGAGGTATTGACACCAGATCGGAGCGAGCACTAGCTGCAGTCACCCTCAGCCTATCTTTAAGATCATTCGTTACGACATGGTGTGGCGTAGCGACGATATGCTGACTCGGTATCTGTCCATTGATGGCCATGGATGTCTCGGAAGATAGATTGTTAAAGGCATCTTTTGTAATAGGCACGGGTCGTTCAATCACCTGATAGAGTTCGAGCGCATCACCATCCTCCCCGACACCTGTGGCACAAATACGTTCGTGCCCAGAAGCAGACGCCTCGCTGACAACCAGCTCTACTGAGGCGCTGCCCCTATCATCGGTCGGTGCTTGTATTATCTCATTCGCTCCGTATGAGATAAATGTCACCATCGTATCGGCTTTAAAAATATTTTGAGGAATTGTCAGGAAGCATGATCGCCGACCACACGAATCTGTCATTGTCCAAGATCGTGTCATCTCGTTCGACACACTTGTCGTTTTCCAGTAATCTTCATCGCTCTCACGACATGACACACGACATCCGTAGTGATAGGCATTCATTACATCCACTATTGTCTGCGCAACCATTCTATGCCCCTTCGGCGTTGGATGATATGATTCGCTTCCAATAATCGCCATCCCTGCAACTGATACTTCAGTACCATATCGCAATCCATTCATCGCACTATTTTTTGCACCACTGCATAGCTCGGCACCCTCAAACGCAGCACCGACATCCACGAACGGGAGGGATTGTTTCGCTGCGGCATCCGCCATCACTCTATTTAATCTTTTGGTTGATTCATAAAGATACCGCCGTTCACTCTGTGTAAATAACATACCCGAAATGACGTCACACTTTCCATTCGGATCAATTGCAAATGGATAGCCGATAACAATAACATTTGCACGTGTTTCTTTCAGCTGGGAAAATAGTGCGCCATATTGATGCGCTAGCGCATCAATCTCATCAGCTGACGATTTTCGCATCCTTTCTTGCACCCACGAGCATTCGCCCGGTCCGGCACAGTCCTTTAGCTTGGCAAGAATGCCAGAGTCATTCCCACCAATACTTACCGATACGACCAAAGGATGGAGCCGATTAACAAATTCTATCTGTCGGACTCGCCCTGGTATTGCTTGCTCATATGCAAGCTGCTGTCGTTGCTTAATATCCTGCTTCTTCTCGAGGCGATTATTTTGACCAAGATATCGTCCACCTCCACTAATATCATGCATACGAGCACCAGAACAGGCAATCGCTTGGTGCGACCATAGCTGCGCAGTCGCTAGTAAGAATGGATACGATCGATTACTGAGGTGACATCGATCATCAATTGTATTTGTTCCCGCCAAATACATACTGTCATCAGTTTCACCTTCACCACTCGTGAATGAATCACCTAATGATACATAATGAACGATCTGGGATTGTGTTGTATTTTTATCACCAATAACGATTTTGTTCGTTAGGCCGACAACAGACATTGCATCAATTGTCAGAAAATCTCCTGTGCTATCAAAATGGGGATTGAATAAAGCATATGTATTACGGATCACCTCATGAACATCCGCATCCGTCACCTGACAAGTTTTCACTGATGGATCGAAGCGTTCTGTTGGATATGTAAGAAGAGTATGCCCACAACCGTCTGTCGTCGCGATGATCTGAAATCCGACGTTGAATCCGGCCATCACAACAGCGGTTCCATCATTGTTGATCGTTAATTCAAACTTTGGATCACGACCCAATCCATACTGCCTCATACCCTCAGTTACTCTTATTACACGGCCAGACTCCAAATTAACTGTCACGATACCCATATCAACGAGTTCGACAACGAGCCACTTACCGTTTTCGGATATCCCTGCAGATTGTGTTGGTAGCAACGAATCATCAACTGCCCGAAGGAATGATGGCGGGCTCTCACCAGAAAAGACATATTCCTTCGCACTATTTTCAACCGTTAACTTGAGTTGTGATAAAAAGTTTTGATAAGATACGACATATTTTTTCCTATATGCCCCGTTCTGTTGAGTTATGAGCGTATCGGCAGTCTCAGAATACATACAGACAACACCAGAAGAGCACATACCCGCTACCGGGTGGTATATTTCACCAACACCCCGCTTTACTGCAACCCTAAATACATCATTTTCATCTCGGTAGGTGGCGACTTGATGTCGGGAACCATACGTACAACCGTTTCTATCTTGGCCATTGACGGAAATTAGCTGCACTACACCGCTACAATATTCTTTCCACTCTATCGGATATGCATCATGACGAACGACACTACTTTTTTCCCATGATAATGCTCCCACCCGCCGAGCATCCCATATGACACTCATAAAAATTGAGACAACCAATAACACACCCACCGCTATGCGGTATTTCATACACACCTCCCGCTTTCTCTCCTTCTATCGTATCGACAGCAGCACGACAGACGCAACCCTTATCGCACCTCAGTTAAAAATGCTATAATGATTCTCGATGAGAGTACTTGGAATT
>CAJYIP010000027.1 GCA_913775275.1 Patescibacteria group bacterium
GGTATTCTAGCTGACGCCGAGCACTCTTGTCGAGTGTCAGCGCAACGACCGCCAGTCGCTCGATCGCTCGGACGGCAGTGGTGAAGTCCTCGCTGCTCATCGTCGCCACTGTTTTGGTGTTGATGTACAGATCAACGATGCCCTGCCAGTGCGCTTGGTGTTGCCTCAATTCCATTCGGTTTGCAATGTGCAAAGGTCTCCCTCTCTGTAAAACCCGAAAAGGTTCGGGTGACGCTAGGATACCACAATCATTGACTTTATGCACTATTTATGATTAAATAGAAAAGTAAACGAGTAAAACAAACATGTCAATTTTCTCATACCTCCAGCTTCAACCAGTTGATCCGCATGACGACGGAACTATCAGCGATTTGGACGAATACGAACAGGACGAAACGATCGACTCGACTGACGATATCGATGAAGCCGAGTTAGACGCCGCATGGAGCAAAGTCATCAATGACCTTGATCAAGATCCGGATAAGCTGACATTCCATGAAGAATAATCTCACCGACGAAGAGTTCGATCGCCTCATTTCGAAAGCGATGGACGAATTACCGCAAGAATACATCACGGGCCTCGACAACGTGGCTATTTTGTATGCCGATGAGCCGAGCGAGGAGCAGCGACCACAGGCAAATGGTGGATTGCTGCTCGGATTGTATGAAGGTATCCCGCTTACTCAGAGAGGCGCTGGCTACACGTTCGTCTTGCCTGACCGTATTACATTGTTCAAGAATGCTATTCTCCACGTCGCCTCGACACCCGACGAACTGTATCAACAGATCAAACGGACGTTATGGCACGAAATAGCGCATTACTACGGATTGGATCACGACCGGATCCACGAACTCGAAGACCGTTAAGCGCAACCACCATCCATAGCGTGGTATAATAGAAGCACGAACGCATATAGTGTAAAGAAGGCGAGGATACACTAGCATGGCGCGACGCGCATACCAGCTGATACATCGTGGGACAGGGCTTTTTGCTCTCGGTATCCTGATCATGGGCGGTCTTCTCTTGGGATGTAGCCCAGTCGCTCGAGCCGAAGAAGCACCTGCGCAGCAAGCTCCTCAGCCAGTATCGGTGGTGATTACTAGTCCAACCGATACGCAGGCGGTCGGCAATAGTGCCATTGTCCCAATCAATGCGACGATTGAAAATGCGGCCGAGTATCGAATTCTTATTGATGGTGTCGATGCGACCGGCTGGTTACCAGCACCGTTCCAAACCTACAGTTGGAATACGGGAGATTTGGTAACAGGAAATTATCCTATCGTTGTCCAAGCACGACCGACACCTGACAGTCTCGACATTACAAGCCAATCACTGACCGTCAGCGTGAATAATACGCCGCCGCTCGTTTCGAGTAGTCTCACCGCGGGAAGCACTATCAACGGTGTCGTGGCTGTCAGTGGTTCGACGAACGGGGATAGCGCAACCTATCAAGTTGCACTGTTCAACAACAAAGGAACCTTACTTTACACATCTCAGCGCGGCCAACTGTCGTTCACGCTCGATACCAGAGACTACGCTAACGGTGCATACACGGCCGCCATCTCGGCCGAGGATAACTTTGGAAATCGAACGATTGCAAATCTCACCTTCCGCATTTTCAACGCGCCACCGCCAACGCCGGTGCAGACAACCGAGGGGACGTCAACCTCACCACCACCGACAACAGTGACCCCACAGCAGTCAACGCCAGCTATCATCAGCCCAGCTGAGACATCGGAAGCAACCTCTGGACCCGCCGTCAGCGTCCGTCCAGCCGCTGATCAATCAGTACCTGTGAAAACAAACGTTCTGGCTGTCGACAGCGAAGCCAATCAAGGCAGTTGGGCGGGGCAGATGTGGTACTGGTGGCTTGGGATTATTGCTGCAGGAGCTATTATTGTCGGCTTTATTATTTCAACGCAGCTTCGACGAACTTCTTCTGTCTCGGCATAGTTTTACCCCAAACTTTACAGGATAAAAAATTAGTGCTATAGTATGCGAGAATTATCATACTAACTGCGAGAGTGTGTTGTGGAAGAAATAAATTTATATAAGCTGCTGGGCTATTACGTCCGCAATTGGTTGCTGATCCTGTCGATTACCTTGACTGGACTGGTTGCCGGATTGGTATACAACCAGTTCATTCAAACCCCTATGTACAAGAGCAACGCGACGCTGCTCGTTATTAAAGAGGCCGGTGCAGCCCAGGATACGACATTGTTGAACAACTACGTTCAATTGTTCCAGTCACGACGTGTCCTCGAACCAGTCATCAAGAGTCAGAATCTGGATATGACGTACGAACAACTCAGTAGCGACGTCAGCGCTGTCAACGAAAAGAACACCGAGGTCCTGCAAGTCTCTGTCAGTACGAAAAATCCTGAAGTCAGCCAAAAATTCCTCGCGGCTGCGGTTGAGAGCTTCCGTGCTCAGGTACAAGAGATTTATAATCGCCGCAACGTGACCGTCGTGGACAACGCTAGCGACGCTGAACCGCCGTTCAACGTCAACAAGCCACTCCAGCTGGCGATTGCGACTGGTGCTGGCTTTGTGGTATCATTGTTAGTATTATTCTTTATCTACGATGCAAAGGGCGGCAATGTAGAAAAGAGGGGTAAGAAAAAAATCAAGGCCATGAAAAAGCCTGCCCTATCTCCAAAAACGAAAACAGAAAAACAGCCAAAAGTTCTCGCACTCCCAGTGGTTGCGAAAGCAAATCCTGTGCGTAAAGCGAGTGCTGTTAGCAAGAAAACAACCAAAGAACTTGCCAGCAAACTAAAGAACTCTGCCAAAAGTGGCCTCTGGATCGAAGAGCAACCTCTCGACGAACCGAACGACGACAACGCGCGACCAACCACACCAAAAAAGACCAAGAAATAATCACCAGGCCCCAGTAGGAGAGGGCGCGCGCCATGTATGCACGATTTGGAAAACGAGCCCTTGATATAACCTTTGCTATAGCTATTCTTGTTGTGACGCTGCCGATAACAATTGTCGTCGCGCTCGTTATCCGACTCGAGAGCAAAGGCCCAGCGCTCTTTACGCAGTTGCGTACTGGTCGTGGTGGTGAGAACTTCAAGCTCAAGAAGTTCCGCAGCATGACAACCGATAATGATGTCAGGGACCTGTCAAAAGGTAACCAGATTACCAAGGTCGGTAAGTTCATCCGATCGACTTCAATCGATGAGATTCCGCAGCTGATCAACGTACTAAAAGGTGACATGTCGTTCATCGGTCCACGTCCCTGGATTCCTGAATATTATTCACATATGAATGAACAGCAGCGTCACCGTGTAGATGTTCGACCTGGCATCACCGGCCTGGCGCAGGCAAGGGGGCGTAATACGTTGACTATTAATGCAAAGATTAACTACGACCTGGAGTATGTTCGAGATATATCGCTGAAAGAAGACGTAAAGATTATTGCGTTGACTGTTTTAGCTGTTTTCGAGAAAGCCGAGGCGACTATCGATAAGCATGGGATCGAGGGTGAGTTGGAGGTTTTGCGAAACCAAGGTGCCAGCGACGAATTCATCGAAGGAGCGGCATATTAATCATGAAAGCAGCGCCTAAGAAAAAGGTGTTGTTTACTTCGCACGTCGCGAACTTTCAAAAGTTCAATCGACCTTTTATGCGGATGCTTAGTGAGCAGGGGTATGAAGTGCACTATGCTTCTGATGGTGAGGAAAAGATTCTTGATTGTGACAAGGAATTCACTATTCCGTTTGAAAGAAGCCCGTTTAAGCTTGGCAATATTAAGGCGTACTTCACGTTAAAGAAGATTATCGATGCCGAAAAATATGATCTTGTTCATACGCACACCCCAATGGGAAGTGTCGTTACTCGTTTAGCTGCACGCGCAACTCGTAAAAAGGGCACTCGAGTTATTTACACCGCGCACGGTTTTCACTTTTTCAAAGGTGCACCACTTTTAAATTGGATTATCTACTATCCAATCGAGAAAATCATGGCACGCCACACCGACACTATCATTACTATTAATAATGAGGATTTTGAACGGGCTACAAAGAAGTTTAAGACGGATGTTCAGTATGTACCTGGGGTCGGGATTGATCCTGAGAAGTTTGATGTCAGGATGAGCAAGGTCGAGAAGAGCGCTTTGCGGAAATCTTTGGGGCTGAAGGATTCTGATTTTGTGATGATTTATGTCGCCGAGCTTTCTAAGAGGAAAAATCAACTTTGGTTGATTAATGCGCTTTCTAAGCTTATGTATGAGCATGGTGATATTCATTTAGTGCTACCCGGCAAGGATAGCCTTAACGGTGCCGCGCATGTTTTGGTTAAGAAGTTAGAGCTTGAGAAGCGGGTTCATTTGTTGGATTATCGAAATGATATACCACAGTTAATGAAGGTGTCTGATATGGCTGTGTCTGCCTCAAGACAAGAGGGGTTACCTGTGAATGTTATGGAGGCAATGTACTTAGGCTTACCGGTTGTTCTTACAGACTGTAGGGGTAATAGAGATTTGATTCAATTCAAAGGTGATAATCAGATAGTTGCTATTGGAGATAGTGAAACTTTCAATCGAAGTGTAAGGAAAATTTATATGCTCAAAGTACGAAGTAAGGATAGGAATTATGCATACGGTCTTCCCAGTGTAGCACCTTTGATGAAATCTATATACGGAAAATACAATGATTAACGCGGCTAAGATTTTTTTTCTTACTTATTTATTTCTTAAGCCATTCTATCTGTTCGGTTCAGGTGGAATCCAGATTGCGGACGTATTTCTGCTTCTATCCTTTGGCCTGTTTTTTATAGGGTTTTGGCACGTAGATTCAAGCCGTAAGATCATAGGAAGGGTAATTAATAGAAATAGACTATTTGTTCTATTTGTGGTCTGTGTAATAGCTGTTAATACAATGTATTTCTTTGTGTATCCTGAGTCAAAATTCCTGCTTTCTTCTTTGTATTTTGTCTTTAATATGATTGCGATAATAATTTTTTCAATCTTCATAAAAGATAAGATATTTTTATCAAGAGTAAGTGTAATTTTTAAACTCAACATAATCCTACAATTGATCATATGGGCACTAGGAATAGGAAGGTTTTACGATAGTTCCAGGTACATGGGTACCTTTAATGACCCAAACCAATTTGGGTTCTATATTTTTACGAGTTTGTTATTTTTGTTCGTGCTAGAAATAGTATTGGCTAGAAATAAGAAGAATCTTTTATACTGGCTCGCGGGTGTATTTCTCATTGTACTTTCGGCTTCGACGGGTATGTTGCTTGGACTAACTACCTTTGCTGTGCTTTTACTCGCTTATAATGTTTGGCATTTTAGACTCACATACACCAAACTTCGTAGGATAGTCGTAGGTTTGTTGGGGCTCACTATTATAGTTGCTGGATATCTAATTGCACATTCCTATATTGAGACTGTGTCTAATAGTAATGTTGAATCTGTTAGTGTGTTCGGCGAGTTGGGGTCTCCTGTTGTTGAGCGTTTAACGTCTAAACTAGATAAGGTAGAAGGCGATAGCGATTTATCGATATGGGAAGATAGGGGTTTTGTTCAAATTATAGCCTATCCAATATACGTACTTATTGGCGGTGGAGAGGGCTATTATGGGAGATTTGCAAGTCCTGATACGGGAAGGGTGCAAGAGATTCACTCAAGCCTGCCTGCTTTATTGTTTTATTATGGACTAGTGCCATTTATAATATTATTTTTTTGGATCATCAGCCAAGTTAAGTACGCCGACCCAAGGATAAAAATTGCACTAGCTGCGCTACTAATTGAGAGCTTCACCCTTATTAACTACAGACAGTCGCTGTTCTGGATGATAATTGTCCTGGCGGGGTCTACTGTCGCAGTAGTAGCCGACCGTAAGTTAAGTTCAACAGAAAAAAAGGAAGTTAAAAAATGAAGCGACTACTAATATCTCCATATTTTGGTAAGCTACCAAATTATTTTCAACTTTTCTTAGATAGCTGTGCGTTAAACGATGACTTTTGTGATTTTTTGATTATCACCGACGATCAGACGAAATTTATATTGCCTGGCAATGTAAAGATTGTTTCAATGTCATTTGGTAAATTCAACGATTTAGTTGTAGGGGAGTTGGGCGCTGAATATAGTATATCGAGCCCTTATAAAATATGTGACTATCGTCCGGCATTTGGTAGGATATTAAAGAGATATATACAAGGTTATGATTTCTGGGGTCATGTTGATACTGATCTGTTGCTTGGAAAACTATCGAATTTTTTGCCAGAAAGTGTATTTCACAGTAGCGATAGACTTCTGGAGAGAGGTGCGTTAATGTTCTATGCAAACAAGAAGGATATTAATAATCTTTTTAATAGAGAAGTACCCGGGATTATTAATTTTAGAGAGGCAGTTAAGGTCAATGAGCCTTGTTTTTATGACGAGATAATGTTTCCTGCTCTATTATCTGCAAATGGGTACAAGACATACTCGGATACGAGGTACGCAGATATACTTCCACAGTCGTTCGCTTTCGTGATCGACTCACACTGCGAGTTAAAAAATGCCAAGAGTCAGTATTTCGTGTACAGGGCTGGTAAAGGTCTGTACCAGCTAGTTGACGCTGTTGAGGTGGAGTGTATGTATCTTCACGTCCAGAAAAGGCCTATGCTATTAAATATAGATAAGTATAAAATCCCAGCAAATGTATATATTCAAGAAAACACGTTTAGTGCGGAATTTCAAACGAGAACAATTTCTAAATTAAACAGCCTGGCGTGGAGTGTTGCATATTTCAGACGTCAGTTGCGCAAACTTGACGGTCTCCATTTAAGAATATACCTTAGGGCTAGGCTGGTTCGAAAGAGAATAGAATGGTGAATGCTGATAGTTTTGACCTGAAAACCCATGTAGACGAAGAGTTAACCCGGGGAATGGTCACGATAGTGGTTCCTGTTTTTAATGCGAGTAGATTCTTGGCGGATTGTCTAGATAGTATTCTGGCTCAAACCTATGAAAATATTGAAGTGATCATAGTTAATGATGGTTCAAATGATAGTTCCGCGGAAATCATTACTCACTACATGATACTAGACAAACGCATTAAATATATTCACCAAAAAAATATGGGTGTGTCTGCCGCGCGTAACTCAGGTATCACGAGTGCTTTAGGAAAATATATTACCTTCGTGGATGCTGATGATAAACTGCATAGAAATGCAATAGAGACAATGACTGGAATTATGCGAGAAACGAACGCTGATGTTGTTCGTACGAAATGCAATGTCTTGAACGGAAGTAATCTATCTATTCTTCATGAAGATGTTGTCTTAGGTGAGTATGAGGGGCACGCACTGAGAGAGCTTGTTTATAAGGCTGCAATTGGAAAGCTATTGTGTTACACGTGGTTATTGATCGTTAAGACAGACCTTATTGCTAACAATAAAATTTACTTTCCAGAAGGTGTATCTATGATGGAAGACATGTGGTTTTATATAGATTTATTGCAATCGTCAGGGTCGGTAGTTATCTCTGGGGATGTGACTTACGATTACTTTGTAAGGGAAGAGGGTGCCACTAGGTCTATTAGTGGCTATGAGAAAAAACTCAACAGTATCGCCATGGTTAATGATTATGTTAGTGTGCAATTGTCCAATAAGTTTGAAAGAGAGCATGTGAATGCTGTTAACGCCAGTAACATGGTGAATTACACGATTATTAATGCTATGAGGCTAAAGAAAGTGTCTGATGTAATTTCTCTTTTAAAGAAAATCAACGAAAGTAGTGTATTTCGCGATATCTATACCCGTGCAAACACTTCTACTGTTGCTATATATCACAGGCTGGCAAGTTGGGCTGCTTTCTATGATAAAAAGCTTATCCTTCTCCTGATTATATTAACTCGTAAGGTTGTCGGTAGGTAGCATGAAGGGTGATAGAAAAGATAAGGTTGGTGCTATGAAAAGCGTGTATGTGCGTTTTTACGACAAAGAGAATTTGGGTGACGATTTATTCTTGCAGATTCTTGCAGATAGGTATTTAAATAAATTTACCGTGTTAAAGACATTTAAATCTGGGCATTTTAATGCTGCAGATAAAGTAAATATTGTTAGAGAGTCAAGGCTGAAGACTATTATAAATAGGGGGGTTAGCTGTGTACTAAAGAGCACGTATCTCCTAACGATGCCTTTAATACGAAGGCATGACCTCATGCTATATATCGGGGGGTCTTTATTTATGGAAACTAATAATTTAAAGCTTTGGGAAAGGGAACGTAGATTTTATAAAAATCTTAATATCCCGTACTATATTCTGGGTTCGAATGTAGGGCCAGTTCAGACAAAAAAATTTATATCTATTCTTGAATCGATTTTTATTAATGCAGAAGATGTGTGTTTTCGTGACACGGCTTCGTATATACTGTTTGATAGCGTTCCAAGCGTGCGACGAGCTAGTGATATTGTATTTACGCTTGATTTTAAAAAGTATGAAGTCGCTACTGAAAAAAAAGCAATTATTTCTATTATTGATGGATTTACTAAGTTTGAGCCAGAGTTAGCAAGTACGTATGAGAGTCAGATCTTAGAATTAACTAAAAATCTAATTATTGATGGATATGAGGTTGTTTTAATGTCTTTCTGCGCTTATGAAAATGACGAGTATGCAATAAATAGAATTATTAACTCAATGGACGCTAACGTTCGCGATTCCGTGTCCGTGTATTTCTATAGGGGAGATTTAGAGAGCGCCCTAAGGCAAATAGCTGTATGTGAAATTATTGTAGCATCCAGGTTCCACGCCGCAATACTAGGTCTTTTGTTTAATAAAAAAGTATTGCCGATGGCATATAGCGATAAGACTTTGAATACTTTAAAAGATCTTAACTTTAAAGGCCCGGTCATTGATATTCGTAAAATTCAGAATTTTGATGGTAAATCATTTGATTTTAGGAACGTGGTTATA
>CAJYIP010000028.1 GCA_913775275.1 Patescibacteria group bacterium
GTCGTGTTGAGAATGTAGCTACCAGCAGTCAATTTACCGCTATAAACACGGACGAAGATCAAACGACCAACGAATGGGTCAGTTGCGATCTTGAAAGCGAGCGCAGACAGTGGCTCTGTGTCAGCTGGCTTGCGTTCGATAACGTCACCAGTTTTTGGATTGACACCTTGGATAGCATCGACATCAAGTGGTGATGGTAAGTAGTCGTTCACGAGGTCAAGAACTTTTTCAACGATAACGCCACGGCCGTCTCCACCAGTTACGAGGAAGAAGTCGCCGGCGAGAACACGTGTACGGAGAGCACGCTTGAGTTCTACTTCTGTAATTGATTCTTCGCCTTGTTCGAGGAAACGTTCGAACAGTTCGTCTTCAGCTTCAACAGCCGCTTCAACCAAGAGGCTGCGAGCGTGCTTAGCTTTTTCGAGCATGTCAGCTGGAATTTCGCCTTGAACAAGAGCTTTATCAGTGTAGTCACCGTAAGTGTATGACTTCATGTCGATGAGGTCGATAAGACCATTGATTTCTTTTTCAAAACCAATTGGCAAGTGCACCGGAAGAGCATGCTTTGAGAGACGGTTGTGAATAGTATCGAGAGATTTGTAGAAGTCACCACCAATTTGGTTGATCTTGTTGATGAAACAGATACGAGGCACACCGTACTTGTTTGCCTGACGCCAGACAGTTTCGGTCTGTGCTTCCACGCCCATCTTGCCGTCAAAGACAGTCACCGCACCGTCAAGGACACGAAGTGAACGCTCGACTTCGGCCGTAAAGTCAATGTGACCAGGCGTGTCAATGATATTGATCTTATGCTCTTTCCAGAACGCCGTGACAGCTGCAGAGGTAATAGTAATACCGCGCTCTTTCTCTTGAGCCATCCAGTCGGTCGTTGCGCCGTCACCGTCGCCACGGACTTCACCGATCTTGTGGTTGATACCGGTACGGTACAGAATACCTTCGGTGGTTGTGGTTTTACCGGCGTCGATGTGCGCGATAATACCGATGTTACGATAATTCTGCAGTGGGACAGCTTTTTGAGCCATTATCTCTCGTCTCTTTTCTATATTCTAGTGATATTTTTTGCCATAAAAAATAGGGCTTTAAGTATATTTTAACAGAATTCATCAATTATATCTAGGAGTAATACGCATCTCTTATTGAGTACAGGGCATCAACACTTTCAAGCGGGACGAGTAAATTCAAGTTGACGTATCGCCTATCCTTATTGATGACTGAAGCATCAACATATAACTGGACGCCGTCTAGTGACGAACCTTCTGCTTTGACGATATGTATGATGACGTCATGAATGTCGATGAGTACCGTGTCGTTAAACTTCGCAGCAGCGTATTCTTTATCATCGTCCGTTGCTATAACATCTCCATTAATCTTGCATGAGTATGGCACATCGTCATCGATTTGTAGCTTACTCTTTAAATATATACCTATACAGCGCTTTGCCATTTCTGTATCTTCGCGGTCTATGATATCGCTAAAGTCAAACCCCTTTAGAGCAATCAATGCGTCTGCTTCTGTACCATCTGCGTTCAAAAACGCCATATCAAGATTACTAAAGAGTTCTGGATATATCATTTCAAGCCACGCTTCCGCTCTTTTCACGTCCACCTGTTTAAAATCAAGGACAACCTCATCCAAGTTTGCCGTTGCAGCTATATGGGTCTTATCGTCTTCGGCATCCAGCTTTTGCTCGTCTGTCATTGGAACATGAATGAGATATCGTAATTGGTATCCAGATTCTGTCGTATCAGTTTCAACAACAATATACCCACCGAACGAAACGTTATCATCGTCTATAAACGCTGCGCTCCTGATTCCCGGAGTGATCATTATATCTATGCGCCCACATACTTCGACCCTCTGACCAATAAGGTGGCGCACTTCCTTATCTAAACCGGCGACTATCTCATTTAGCTCATCAACATTTGATACACGGACACTGCTAATAATTTCTGCAAACATTTTTGCTTGCTCATTTATATGAAGCAAGGACGGATCGGATAAAGCCGTCTCATAGTTCTGAAATTGTTGCTCAAGTGAAGTAGGTAGCTGTTCCATTTTTGCAGTATTGCATAAAACATAAATATATAGCAAACATTATCGGCTTCGCGCTATGCGACGCAATGACGTTCATGCACATCCATGTCCGATTGGGTGAAACGATAATGATGAGCTGCTACTGCCTCAGATAGATAATTGAGGAAACGCGATTCTTCTTTGCTCACTCCCAAACCATGTGATTCTGCAATAATAAGCGATAATAAATAATTTACCTTTTTTGACAATGAATCGACGGACGCAATATTGTGGGCCCGTAATGCTTTGTCAACAATTGGTTGTAAATATAGTACGGTAATAAACTCGTCGTATGCTTTTTGGGTTGGAAGCAGCTTTTGTTGAAGCGGTATTTTTCCTGCCTGTTCATAAAAGTAGCTATCGTGATTTATTGCTTGTACGTCTGAGTGTTCTTCGCGAGGCGAGGTGGGATATAAGAGCAACCACGGCTGCCTCGTCCGTGCGGCGAGCGCCAGTACACCGATTTCGGCCATTCTCCACTGAGGTGGCTCATCAACATCTAGAGGACGTAAGTACGCCATTGCCGCTCCGAGGCTCTTATACACATCTTCACAATCACTTTCGATTATGGCTTCATTCAGTGCTCTTTTTCTAAATAAAGGTATAAAGGTAGAAAGCGTTAGGGCGCCAAGTTTGATGTCTTGATGTGCTTCTTTCCGTCGAAGTACCCACGCAACAAGCATCTGGCTTGTCCCAAAATATTCGTCCATAGCGCCACCATCTTCAGCACCTCGTATCATGCCGTACTCGACATGGCTCCAAGCAGATTGTAAGTGGCCCGCTGGCTCGGTTCGTGTTTCATATAAACGTACTGCAGCCGAAGCTAACTCCGGCCGCATATGCTCTGCAAGTGGCTCAATTCGGCGACGAGCAACCTCGTGTACGCGTGTTTGTGCTTCTCTCATTTGCTTATGGTTATACAGTATTTTAAGCACTATGAAAATGTTTAATGCTATTTTAAATGACGCGCATCGTATTCATGCGAAAGTTCACCGCATGTCTTGGAGTTCTTGCCGGCAAATCTTCTCGACCCAAGCGACTGTATGGGGCGTGCTTCGTAGCGGATGGCAGCATCCTCGTCAATTTCATCAATACGCGCAAAATACCTAAACGGTATAGCGATTTCTTGACGAGCCGTCTCATCGAGAAATACGTAGACGGGTTGAGTGTCCGCGTACAGTTTTGCCGATACGTCTTTACCATCAATGCCCTGCACTTCAAAATAAGAACCGTACTGTACCTCGATAGGCTTTACGACTCGGGCGACATTCATATGTTCAAGCGTAACAACTGTATTCCCTTCTTGGTCGAGATGTTCACTCATATCAATACCACTTACTTCATATAAACGATCACTGTCCAAGCTGCATGTCAGGATAAGTTGTAACGCATTGTTATAGGCATTTCCTGGAACGACATGATAGTCAGACGATAAGAGCGCAATAGAATGGATAGCGATTGTTTTCATATATGCAGTAAGGTCCTGATCGGTATCCCAAAATGCTTCCCGAAGTTGCCTCACCGATTGGTTGTAGTCACCATCGTCAATAGATTCAAGCATATCAAATGCCGCTTCTATCTCTTCTTGCCAATTGTCTATTTCCGGATAGTGAAGGTGGACATTGCTTCCATCGACAGCAGCCTGTAGGCGTATACCGCCTCTTCGTTCTGATACTTCAACATCGTAAAAAAGTAGTGTCATGGCCGGGTCATTAATCTGTCTCGCGCGACATCCTTTGAAAATACCGTAATATTCCTTTTGTTGCATCAGATCTTTTTCAAAAACAATCTGTTCATCGACACCCTGATCGGTAATAGACGTGCCAATAAATATAGGTATTTCCGTTGAAACCGTAACGGGTATACCGATTAATCCTTCGTTTACTAGCCTTCTATTCAATTCTCCGACCGTCTCATTAGCAGACTCGATGTCCAGATATTCAATTTTTGTAGCAGTTTGCTCGAGCCACCGTCGAACGTATGCATCAAATTGATCGCCTATTTCTCTGTTTTCAGAATTATTGTGCAAATGGTCAGGCTGACTCATAGATTACATACCTTTCGTGTCCGTTTACGTTATCGAATGCCGGCTTGATATTAGCTGTTTGAATACTCTTGAAGTTCATGAATGGGAACATACGCTATAAAATCGTCTTCTTTTTGAATGAACACTAAATACATTGCTCGCTCACCAAAAGAACGTGTTCCTCTTTCGGTAAGTTCATATTTCTCTAAAAACATAACACTATCGACATGCTGCTTAAATACCTTAGGTGCCGAATGGACGAGTCTATAGTTTCGGACACCAGAGTCACTCATTTTCTCGGGAATCACATAGACAGCCGTCTTTAATGTCGACGTTTGATTCTTTTTGACATATAACGCTACGATATCCGCTAGCATATCTTCAACTGATTTTCGGATATCGTCATCAACTTCGTTCACAATCTCTTTTGACTTCCACGCCGCATAGCTAAGTACTTTAGCATCCATTGGAGTATGCTCTAACGATGAAGCGAGATGATATATCTTTTCTCTCAAAAATGGAGCTGTCATAGCCAGGTCTTTGACTATCTCGTCACGTGCATCCATAAAAGTATCTTTATCAAATTGGAGTGATGTGATACCGACATCTCCACTAGCAAAACCTTCAACTGTCGCTTGCGGGCTAACTTTTTTACCGACATCTACTTTATATGTTAGTACTGGCGTATACACATCAGCTTCGAGAGTCGGTTCGAATCGGACACCAAAGCCCTTGAATCTTCCTCTAGTTAATTGTTCTTCTAATGAGTGTCCGAGAGATCCATCATCGAGTGTGCTAGGCTCGACCATTCTAATGGTTGTCGTATTGGACAGTATCGTATGAGTAACTTCAGGAATAAGAATACCCTTACCTATTAACGCAACCTGTTCAGTTATCAACGCTTCGCTATCTACGCAATGATTTAATAATTTGATATCCTGATTATCCTTCCAAAAATTTGCCGCTTCTTCTGCCGTTACTGTCGTGTGAGCATATTTTTCCTGTACCTGCATAGCCTCAAAGAACAACGGATTAAAACCAAGTTTTACCTCGATGTTTGTCGTCGCTATACGTTCAGGATTATTTTCTGCCATAGTTTGCGAATAATACCATTAGCACACGTGCTCGTGCAAGCTTAACGGAAATAATAAAACTCCCACGAAAGGGAGTTTTATTATATGCGCTGGGCAAACTAGCCGCGGGCAAAATGCGCAAATGCGCGGTTGGCTTCGGCCATCTTGTGGGTGTCCTCTTTCTTTTTGAAAGCGGCACCAGTTTCGTTGAACGCGTCAACGATTTCAAGAGCAAGGCGTTGGCTGTAAGGAATACCTTTACGAGCACGTGCGGCTTGAACGAGCCATGTGAATGCGTAGTGGTGCTGACGGTGGCCAGCAACTGGGAATGGAATCTGGTAGTTCGCACCACCGACTCGGCGAGATTTCACTTCAAAGTTAGGTGAAACGTTCTTGAGTGCTTTTTCGAATACTTCGAGTGGGTTCTCACTATCAAGTTTCTTCGCAGCGACTTCGAGTGCGGTGTAGACAGCACGCTCTGCAAGCAGTTTTTTACCATCGAGCATTGATTTGTTAATCAAACGCTGAACGAGGCCACTTTGGTACATGCGGTCAGGACGTGGAATACGTTGTAGGCTGACAGTTTTCTTACGTGGCATGACTACTTGTCTCCCTTCTTCGCACCGTACTTTGAACGGCCCTTCTTACGGTTATTAACGCCTTGGAGGTCAAGTGCCCCACGAACGATGTGGTAACGAACACCCGGAAGGTCTGGCACACGTCCACCACGAACAAGCACAACGGCGTGTTCTTGGAGGTTGTGACCTTCACCACCGATGTAGGCCCAGACTTCTTGATTATTCGTCAAACGAACACGCGCAACCTTACGGAGGGCTGAGTTAGGCTTCTTTGGTGTTTTAGTTGTTACTTTGATACAAACACCACGCTTGAGTGGAGCTTCTTGATCATAGTAACGAACTTTCAATGCATTGTGGATACGTCCAAGCGCCGGAGATTTACTTTTCTTATTAGCAATCTGACGAGGCTTACGAACCAATTGGTTGATTGTAGGCATGTAAAAACAAACTTCCTCTTAAAACTTATTGATGCGACGAGAGTGTCGCGGGTGCATAGCCTTAGCAGCAAACTGTACTATGCAGGGTCTGTCCATCCAAATGTCTTGTACACGTTTCATTTGGTTAACAGACGGAAACTCGCTTTTGATAATAGCATGTTTTCTTGACAATGGCAATCTACTCAATATTATGATGCAGTAACCCACCGCCACGAGCCATTATTGTAAAACCATGATGCGCCCGGGTTTGTCATGCCGTTCGCTTCGCACGTCGGTATAAAACTACCAAGTGACCCAGCTGCAGCTTGGACTGAACCGTTCTTGAACGCAAATGTCTTGCCTGATTTACTTCCCGCGATAAACATAAATTCGCTCGGTACGGCTGCACGGTAGCAAAAAAGCATGTTATAGCCATTTGACCCTGATGGCACGTAATGTGTTCCATACGCACTACCGCTCACTCTAAAATCGAGTTTCAACATATCAGCATCACTCCCTACCGGTAAGACAGAGTTGAATTCGGCAACGTATGCAGCCGTCTTTTGTCCCATCGCCCGTAGATCCGATTGGATCGCACTATCGTATGCACGTGCTTGTATACCGTTATACGCAACAATAGTTATCGCCGCTAAAATTGCTATGACAACAATTACTATCAGTAATTCGACAATCGTAAACCCTTTTTGTTTTGCCCACACGTTCATTGTTCCTAGTTTATCATAAGCGCTATAACTCTTCGAACATTGCGATAACGACCCTTTCATCCTTTTGGAATCATCAGCATAAATACGCATTTATGTAGGGTTGAGCGGCATCTGCTCAACATTTTGACTAATGGAGCTGATGCCTATTGAATGGTGAAGACGCCGTTGTCGACACCGTATTCAATTATATGAGTGAGTAGTGATTGAATTATGCCGCTTGTGCGACGGGAGCCGGTGTCGAACTGAGCTCGACTTCGACTTTCTGCCTCGTTCCCCAGCCTGTCTTCCAACAGGTGGCGATAGCGTAAAGACGCAGCGAACGCAGAACGAATGCCGTCCAGGCCAACATGACCGGAGACAATGCGAACGATAGCACCTGTGAGGGCACCGACTGGTCTGACCGTCTGATGGTCAGATAGCGCAACGAGGTCATGTACGCGACCGCAACTGCGAACCCTGCCATCAAAGGCAGGATCAGGATGTTGCCAACCGTGAAGGGTGCGAGCAACACCAACCACACGAACACCATCGTCACCAACACGAAGTTGAGCCACGACGCGAAGTGCTCCCAGTAGGCAATGCTCCTAACGGGCAGGTAACGGAAACGCCACATCGACCGGATGGTCGAGCCTCGCATCCACCTGAGTTGCTGTCGGAGATGATGAGACACCCGCTCCGGCAGGACCGTGAACGCGAACGACGTCGGCTGCTGAACTGTTCTGCCCCTTAGGTACGAGAACAGGGTCAGCAACGAGTCATCGGAGAACTCAACCTTGTGACCCATGAAATACTCCGACTCATAGGAATGGATCGCCTCCTTAAGGATCGAGGTCCTGTAGAGAGCGAAGTTCCCAGAATTCACGAGCACGCAGCCCATACGACTCATTGCCGCTCGGACGGCCAGCTGGAAACTGAGCAGCCAAGCATCCGTAAGACGCACCAACTTTGCATCGTTGTTGTAGGCCAAGATGATCGAGGAAACCGATGCGATACGAGCATCGGCAAATGGCTTGAGCCCTTCTTCGACCGCTCGTCTGTCTGCGACGGTATCCGAATCCATCGTGATCGTGATGTCAGCAGTTGTCTGCCTGAAGTGAACGAGTTGAGCGCCACGCTTACCAGGGTCAGGGATGTAGTCCCAGATTAGCTGGATTCCACGCTTCGCCTGAATGGCGATTTGGCGATCGAACCATTCGCGAACGCTACGCATGCTGTCATCGTCACCCCTGTCACCATTTTCGACGACATGAATGACATTCGGTTTGCGCGTCTGTCGAAACAGCGATCTGACGGCTCGTTCGAACGCTTCAGGATCTTCACGATGAACAGGGACGACCACACCGACGGTCAGCTTGTTCAGGGCACGTCTTTGGGAGGTGGTTACCTCGTATCGCTTTTCAGTCCAACTCAGGATGAGATGGAAGATGAGCGAGCCAAATACAAATGCCCATAGCAAACTAAAGTCATTGGCGTCAGTTAATCCCAGCACCTTTGCCATGTGCAGTGCAAACCAAAGCACCCCACCGAACAAAATCGGAATACCGATCAGTCCGTAGATGAATCCCGAAACGCGCCATGCGGTCGGAAATTCGTCGTCTTTGGCCGGTGGCGGTTTTTCAAACCACCGCAGCGCTGAAACGAACGGATACATTACTAACGTTTTCACTGGTTGCCCCCTTATCGAATCTTACGGTCCGTCGGTCTTATTCGACGACGCACTCGACTCGTCGGGCATCGGGTCGATCGCGTTCACGTGAGGACGAAACCGCCGCCGAATAATGATCGCCAATGTTCCGACGACCAAGAAAGCGATTGCAAGGAAAAACGATCCTTGCGTTCCGAGAAGGAAAATTCCTCCTGCGCCACCCGTGACGGCGAGGTGCCCAGCACCATCTCCATAGTTCATGGATTTATCCAATCATGTCAATACATACAAGCTAAAAACGATTTCTAGCCTCACCAACCATACCATGAAAGATGACTGAGCGATACTATCAATCTTAATAAATAAAATACACCCCGTAACAGGGGTGTATTTTATCGTGATAGACTGCTTATGCAGCGAGCTCAACGTCCTCTTCGATGTCTACGACATCACTCTCGAGCGTATCAAGTGCTGTCGCGCTTTGGACACCGGTTCCAACAGGAATCTTGCGTCCGATGATAACGTTCTCTTTGAGTCCATGCAGTGAGTCAATGCGACCACTAACTGCGGCGTTGATCAGGACACGAGTCGTGTCTTGGAACGATGCAGCAGACAGGAAGCTGTCAGACCAGATTGAGACCTTCGTGATACCGAGCAGGAGTTGCGTGAAGGCAACGAGTTCTTTGCCCTCTTTGGCAAGTTCTTCGTTTGCTTCGACAACAGATGCCTTTGATACGATGTCACCGGTGACAAATGCACTGTCACCTGGATCTTCGACTTGGACACGGCTAAACATCTGTCGAACGATGATCTCGAGGTGCTTGTCGGCAACGTCTTGACCCTGTGCAGCGTAAATACGGAGCACTTCGTTGATGATGTAGCGTTGTGTCGCTTCGATACCTTTGAGACGCATCAGGTCGTGCAGGTTAAGTGATCCACCAGTGAGGCGGTCACCTGCTTCGACGATGTCTCCAGACGCGACAGTCAGCTGGTAGTTACCAGGGACTTCGTAGCGGACTGGCGAGCTGGCGTTTGCAACAAGCACAAGATGTTCGTCAGTGACTTCAACAACGCCATCGAATGGTGCAACAAGCGGCTTCGATTCACTCTCACCAGAGGCAAGAACATCGCCAACTTTTACGTTAGAACCAGATTTGATACCAGCGACGCGGCCTTCGAGCGCGATTGTCTCGGTGTGACCTGCCTCAGGAGTAACCTGAACGATATATTTCTTGCCATCTTCCCATTGCTCTACGACACCGGCAGTTTCAGTAATGAACGCTTGACCCTTTGGTGAACGAGCTTCAAACAACTCTTCGACACGAGGAAGACCCTGGGTAATGTCACTCTCCTGGACTCCACCGGAGTGGAAGGTACGGAGTGTGAGCTGTGTACCAGGCTCACCGACTGACTGAGCCGCGATGACACCAACTGGTTGTGCGTTTGCAACAAGCTTGTTGGTCGACATGTCGATACCATAGCTGGTTTGCGGCACACCACGAAGGTTCTTGGTTGAAAGGACTGAACGAATCTTTACTTCAGTGAGGTCGCTATCAGCTTCAATAGCGTTCGCGATTTCACGGGTGATTAACTCTCCTGCTTTGACATGGCCATCGATGTTTTCGGCAGCGTATCGTCCGTACAAACGGTTACCAAAGTCGATCATAGTTAGTTCAGATTCGCTTCGGTAGATAGTAAATCCTTCGTCATCACCAGCTTCATCAGCAACTGTAAAGACGTCTTGTGACACGTCAACCAGACGACGAGTCAGGTATCCCGAGTCGGCTGTCTTAAGGGCGGTGTCAATCAGACCCTTACGTGAACCACGGGTTGCAACGAATTGCTCAAGGCTCGAAAGACCCTTCTTGTAACTTGAACGGATCGGAAGCTCAATCTCGCGGTTAGTTGCGTCGACCATGATACCGATCATAGCGCTGGCAAGCATAACGTTTGAGATATCACCACGAGCACCTGAGTTGACCATGACTGAGACACTAGTGTCCATGTCTTTCAACTTGTCCTTCAAGAAGGTTTCAAGTTTACGAGTCACACCACGCCAGTTAGCAACGGTCAGGTTGTAGCGCTCGTCATCTGTAATCAGACCCTGGCTGTATTGTTCACTAATCAGGGTCGCTTTCGCGTCACCTTCAGCGATGAATTCGTCAGTTTCTTCAAAAATGATGTAGTCATCTTTACCGGTTGATACAGCTGCGATGGTTGCAAATCGGAAAGCAAGGCCTTTCATACGGTCAGCAGTCTGAGCGGTGACTTCCGCACCATAGCTAAGGAAGATGTTGTTAAGAACTTTCTTGAGCTGCTTCTTCGTCTGAACGTTGTCGTCGAACGGATACTCTGCTGGCAGAATTTCGTTGAAGAACACGCGACCAAGCGTCGTTTCTCGTGCTTCGCCCTTCGCCCAGACACGGATTGGTGTTTGGAGCTGGATGACACCGTTGTCGTAGGCCATTTCAGCTTCGTAGACAGAGCTGTAGGCTTTGACTGATCCAGTTTGAGCACTTGGTTTGTTGTATGTCAGGTAGTAATTACCGAGAACGATGTCCTGTGCGATCGAAAGCACTGGTGCACCATCAGCTGGCTTCAGGAGGTTGGCTGTTGCGCTCATGAGCGTTCGAGCTTCTTCTTGCGCCTGGCGGCTCAACGGGAGGTGGACAGCCATCTGATCACCGTCGTAGTCGGCGTTGAAACCGTTAGCCACGAGTGGGTGGAGCTGGATTGCTTTACCTTCAACAAGTCGCGGCTGGAAAGCCTGAATAGACAAACGGTGAAGTGACGGTGCACGGTTTAGCAGAACGTAGCGTCCTTCGATGACGGCGTCGAGGGCATCCCAGACAACCGCTTCACCAGCTTCGATCAAACGAGTTGCGGAACGGATGTTGTGCGCATGTTCACCACGGATAAGCCAACTAATAACGAATGGCTTGAATAGCTCGAGGGCCATTTGCTTTGGCAAACCACATTCGTGAATTTTAAGCTTTGGACCTACGACGATTACTGAACGTCCAGAGTAGTCGACACGCTTACCGAGAAGGTTCTGACGGAAACGTCCTTGCTTACCCTTCAACATGTCAGAGATTGACTTGAGGCGACGACGGCCGCCAGTCGCGTTGACCGCACGACCACCACGAGCCGCTGAGTTGTCGATCAATGCGTCAACTGCTTCTTGCAGCATACGCATTTCGTTACGACGGATGACCTCTGGCGCATTCAATTCGATCAACTTCTTGAGACGGTTGTTACGGTTAATCACGCGGCGGTACAAGTCGTTCAGGTCTGATGTTGCAAAGCGGCCACCAGTCAATTGAACCATCGGACGAAGGTCTGGAGGAATAACAGGGAGAACTGTCATTGTCAGGCTGTTTGGCTTGATGCCAGCAGACTGCATACCCTCGAGCATCTTGAGACGCTTTAGAAGTTTCTTTTCACGCTGGCCCTTGGCACCTTCAACTTCTTCGTTGAGCTCAGCAATAAGGGTATCAAGGTTGATGTCATCGAGCAGGGCTTTTAGTGCAAGACCACCCATACCGACCTCGATGAGATCTTGGTATTCTTCGGGAAGGTTACGGTAGTCAACTTCACTAAGGAGCGCACCCTTTGAAAGACTTTCAAGCTGGGTTTTCTTAACTGTGTAGCCTTCTGTCAACTCTTCGAGTTCTTTGGTTTGTTGTTCAGCAAGCGTTTTGACGTCAGCGCCTTCAGCTTCCGCTTCTTTTTCGTAGCGAATCTTGATGGCAGCGCGGCCAGCTTCAGTTTCAGCTTCAAGGTCAGCCAAGAATTTGTCGCGCGTTTCTTCGTCAGACTTTAGGATGACGTAGGTTGCGAAATACGCAATACGCTCAAGATTACGAACAGTGATACCAAGCAGTAATGACATTGCTGATGGTGTTCCACGCATAAACCAGATGTGCGCAACTGGTGACGCAAGGTTGATGTGACCCATACGTTCACGTCGAACAATAGACTTGGTGACGAGGTCGCCATTCTTGTCGACCGCAGCTTCGCGAGATCGAACACCCTTGAGCTTGTTGTCGTGAGGGTTGATGTCTTTGACTGGACCGAAAATACGCTCACAGAATAGGCCATCACGCTCAGGTTTCTGAGTACGATAGTTAATAGTTTCCGGCTTGGTTACTTCACCGTAGCTCCACTTTTGGACGTCTTCGGCACTGGCAACGCTCAAGCGGATCGCGTCAAAATCGGCAATACCGTTGTTGGTGACAACTCGTGACATGTTTACGCCTCCTCCTTAATTTGTTCAATTTCATCAATGTCTTGGATACTGACACCGTCTTCGAGGTCGCCGAGCTCGTCAGCTTCATCCAATACTGTTTCTATTTCTTCATCATCACCGAGAACACTGCTAGCAGCGATCGGCTGTCCATTAATAACACTTCCGATCACCTGTTCAGCATCAACGATTTCATCTTCGCTCTGGTCAAGCAAGTCAACACGCAGACCAAGTCCTTGCAGTTCTTTCACGAGAACGTTGAAGCTCTCTGGAAGTTTCGGACCGACAATCGCTTCGTCCTTGATAATCGACTCATACGCCTTGGCACGTCCGTAGACGTCGTCAGACTTGATAGTAAGCATTTCCTGAAGGGTTGCAGCAGCACCGTATGCTTCAAGTGCCCACACCTCCATCTCACCGAATCGCTGACCACCGTTTTGTGCTTTACCACCAAGTGGCTGCTGGGTAACCATGGTGTATGGACCAGTTGAACGGGCGTGAATCTTGTCGCTCACCATGTGGTGAAGCTTCAGCATGTGCATGACACCGACTGTTGTTCGCTCTTCGAACGCGTCACCGGTGCGGCCATCGTAAAGTTGGCTCTTTCCATCGCGGGCATAACCAGCTTTTTCAAGTTCGTCTGAAATGACTTCGTCTGAAATACCGTTAAATGGTGGCGTTGCGACTTTGTACCCGAGGGCACGTGCAGCGAGACCAAGGTGCGTTTCAAACAACTGACCAATATTCATACGGCTTGGGACACCGAGTGGGTTCAAGACGACATCAACAGGTGTTCCGTCTTCCATGAATGGCATGTCTTCGATCGGAAGGATCCGTGCAACAACACCCTTGTTTCCGTGACGACCAGCCAGCTTGTCACCGACAGTAATCTTACGGAACTGAGCAACGAAGATCTGGATCTGCATCAAGACACCAGCCTTGAGTTCGTGACCGTTTTCGCGTGAGAAGATCTTGACGCCGACAACCTTACCACCACCTGCATTGTTCATACGCTGTGATGTGTCGCGGACATCTTTCGCTTTTTCACCGAAGATAGCGCGCAGGAGTCGTTCCTCAGAAGAAAGTTCCTGCTCACCCTTTGGTGTAATTTTACCAACCAATACGTCACCGGCTTTTACTTCAGAACCGAGCTGAACGATACCGCTCTCGTCGAGGTGACGGAGTGATTCTTCAGAGACGTTAGGAATGTCTCGGGTAACGATTTCTGGACCAAGCTTCGTTTCACGAACTTCAACGGTGTAATCTTTGATATTGATGCTTGTCAATGTGTCGTCTTGGACAAGGCGACGCGATAGAACGATTGCGTCGTCCATGTTGTAGCCAGACCATGGCATGAAGGCCACCGTCAGGTCTTTACCAAGAGCGATTTCACCGTTAGAGACAGATGCACCTTCGATGAGGATGTCGCCTTGCTTGACCTTTTGTCCGCGATCGACAACAACCTTCTGGTTGATTGAACGGTCGTCGTTCGACTTTGTAAAGTGCTTGAGTTCGTACTTCTTGATACCGTCTTTGTATTTGACATGGACTTCAGCACCGTCAGCACGAACAACTTCACCGTCAGCTTCAGCTTCGACAACTTGGCTGGTGTTACGAGCGATTGTCTCTTCAATTCCAGTACCGACAGTTGGCGCTTCGGTTCGGAGCAATGGCACAGCTTGCTTCTGCATGCTTGCGGCCATCAATGAACGGTCAACACGGTTTTTCTCAACGAATGGAACCAATGCGGCAGTTGAACCGAGGATCTGCTTGTGTGCAGCGTCGGCAAACGTGACTTCAGCGGCGTCAACTTGCTCAGGCAAGAGGCCGTTACGTGCACTGACACGCTCATCGATGAATGAACCATCTTCGTTCACTTCAACACCAGCATCAGCAATGACTTCGACTGCTTCCTGTGAGGCGTCGAGGTAGACAACTTCGTCGGTAATCTTACCATCAACGACACGGAGGTATGGTGTTTCAATAAAGCCGTACTCGTTAACCTTTGCGTACGTACCGAGGTTCAATACCAGACCGATGTTCGCACCTTCCGGTGTCTCAACGGCACAAAGGCGACCATAGTGAGTTGGGTGGGCGTCACGGACGTCAAAGCCAGCACGTTCGCGGCTCAGACCACCAGGACCCATTGATGACAAACGACGTTTGTGAGCAAGCTCTGCAAGCGGGTTCGTATCATCCATCAACTGTGATAATTGTGAGCTCGCAAAGAATTCACGAACCGCAGCAACAACCGGTCGAGCGTTGATGAGTTGGTTAGGAGAGACGTTTTCGATGTCAGACATCGACATGCGGTCCATTGCGTTACGTTGCATACGGAGCATACCGACACGGAACTGACGAGCGACGAGCTCACCAACCAATTTCACGCGACGGTTTGAAAGTGCGTCAATGTCGTCAGGCGCGTCCTGTGTGTTGTTGAGGCGAATGATTTCGCGAACAATCGCGAGTAAATCTGATACTTGGAAGACACGATTTTCAGTTGTGTTCGCAACATCGAGCTCAAGTCGTTGGTTCAATTTGTAACGGCCGACACGGCTATAGTCAAATCGCTTGAAGTCAAAGAACATACGTTCGATCATTGAACGAGCGTTGTCGACAGTTGCGAGGTCGCCTGGACGAAGTCGGCGGTAGACTTCGATCAATGCTTCGTTTGTTCCACGAGCCGGGTCTTTATCGAGTGTGGCTTCGACGTATTTGACATCACCGGTATCAATGTCTTCAAACAACGATTTGATTTCGCTGGTCTTGTTGTATCCAAGAGCACGGAAAAGAGTCGTCACAGGAAGTTTACGACGACGGTCGATCTTGACGTAGATCGCACCGTTTGAGGCGGTTTCGAATTCCAGCCATGCACCGCGGCCTGGGATAAGCTTCGCACCGTAGAAATTACGAGTAGCAGCACGGTCGGCCGTAAAGAAAACACCAGCAGAACGAATCAGCTGAGAAACGACGACACGCTCCGTACCATTGATGATGAACGTACCGCGATCAGTCATCCACGGGTAGTCACCAAGGTAGATTTCCTGTTCTTTGACTTCGCCAGTTACTTTGTTCGTCAACTCAACCATTGCGTGCAGTGGTGCATCGAAAGTAAGGTTGTTCTCTTTGGCGTCTTGCTCAGAGTTCTTTGGATCATGGAACTCGTACTTGCCGAAACGCAGCGCAAGCTTTTGACCAGTATAGTCATCGATCGGGTTCAATTCGGCGAAGATTTCACCGAGTCCAGTTTCGACAAAGTCGCGCCAGCTATCGCGCTGGTGTTGAATAAGGTTTGGTATCGGGAGAGCGGTGTCGTCTTTCGTAAAGAAGACACGCTTCGTGTTTGCACGATCGTTGCTTGCCATATGGGCTCTGTTCCTCGCATTGGATTAAATGGTAGATATTGCTCACTCTTCGAGTGAAGGGGGTTCTTTGGCGCCGAAGATTCCCTTAACCGCGTTCGACGAAATACAAGGTTGCCACACCAATTTCCGACATAGTGAACGACGGCTACACTACTTCTTAGTACTTATTATGCGCTCAAATTAAGAAATAATCAAGATAATTCTGTTAAATATATCACATTTAATGGATAATATTTTTTAAGAAATTGTATAAGGTATGATATCGTGCTCATATGACTATTGAAACGAGCAAGACACCCCTTACAAACACTGATCTTCTTGCTCTTACTGCCCAGCAACAATATAACGGCGCTCAGCGCTTTGTTTCCATAGGCTCTATCGCTCGCGGCGTACGGCTCGGCTACGACAGCGACGCCCTCACTGATCCCCGTCGACGTCGTTTTCAGGACGTCGATGTTATAGATCGACAATGTGTCCTTACCGGTAAGTACTCTGTAAACGGTGGCCATCTCGATGGACTTCACACCCGCACACTCCGACCCGTCGAAGCTGATGATACTCTTTGGGGCTTTTACGACACATACAACCCGAGCGACCTAGAACCACTCGCGACGTTTCCCGAAGCATGCCTCGGACTGTCTGCGATCCATTTCAGCGCATCGTATCCCGATCGAACGATACAAGTGCCGGATGCAGCGACACTTGTTGCGCTATCTAACCTCTATAGCCACAGTGGCTTACTTCCAAAGCATCAAGATCAAATCCAAGAACTCGAAAACATATCAAACGGATTACACCCTGTATTTTCAGATGCCCTCGATACGTACAAACAAAGTATTGAAGAGAGATATCCGCTTTCAGCCTACATGAAAGTACGGCGAAAGATATTCAACTCTCACCCGGCATTCGCATTATCCGTACAGGACGGTACCTTAAGTTCTATTGGCAAGCTCATCAGAGCGTATCGGCAATCTACTCCAATCCCGCCAGAAGAAATCAGCTTTGACGATTGCAACAACTAGGCTTTTTCGATAACTTCGTCGATTAAGCCGTATGCTTTCGCCTCTTCGGCGCTCATCCAGTAGTCGCGATCAGCATCTTTCTCGACTTTAGCGAGTTTTTGACCGGTATTTTTGGCAAGAATTTCGTTCAGCATTTTTTTCAGGAAGAGACCTTCGCGGAGCGTAATTTCTTGATCTGATATCTTGCCCTGCGTGCCACTTGATGGCTGGTGGATCATAATACGACTACTAGGCAAAGCGTAGCGCTTGCCTTTTGTTCCGCTTGAAAGCAGGAATGCACCCATGCTTGCCTGCAAGCCTATACCAATTGTCTGTACGTCCGGCTTAATATGCTGAATCGTGTCATAAATCGCGAGACCATCATAGACACTCCCACCGGGGCTGTTGATGTACAGCTTAATGTCCTTGTCTGGATCTTCGTACGCGAGGAAAAGTAATTGTGCGACAACGATATTTGCTGTGTGTTCGTTCACATCTTCACCGAGGAAGATAATACGCTCATTTAATAATCGTGAGTAGATATCAAAAGCCCGCTCACCGTCGTACGACTTTTGAATCACTGTTGGTACTAAGTAATCTGATGGCTTGTTCATAGGTCTATTGTACAAAAAAATTAGCACTCTGGTCAAGGGAGTGCTAATTAGATTGATAGATGAATCTACCTCAAAAGCTCACTATGCGTTCAATTCAACTAAGCGATCAATCGTCTTGTCTGTTATGACACGATTTGCTATATCGTCACGAGCCTCTTCAGTGCCGAGCTGCTCGGCCATCTGAGGGTTGTTTGCGTATTGTTGCTTGAACTGTGCAACTTGCTCGTCAACCTCAAGATCAGTCAGCTCAATGTTTTCCGCTTTGGTGACTTCTGATAGGACAAGTCCGGCCTGCACACGACGAGTCGCTGCTTCCTTAACTTCTTTTTCGCGCCATGCGTCGATGTCTTTATATCCTTGCGACTGAATGTACGCGTCAAGGCTAAGGCCACGGTACATCAAATTCTGTTGAAAGTCCTGTTCGATAGATTGCATTTGGTCGGCGACCAATGCTTCGGGTGCAGATACTTTGCTCTTTTCAATGAGCTCAGTGATTAGGGCATCCTTGTACTTGTCTTCAACTTCTTTTTCTTTTTGAGCAGTCAGCTCGCGCTTAATGTCTTCTTTGAGGTCTTTGATCGTTTCAAATGGACCAGCTTTTTTGGCGAAATCATCGTCGAGTGCAGGTTTGACTGGTTCAAGTACTTTTTTCAGCACAACGCTAAAGACAACTTTTTGTCCGGCGAGATCGCTCGAATGGTATTCTTTTGGAAATTCAAGGTCGAGGTCGAATGAGTCGTTGGCTTTGTGACCGATAACGCCATCTTCGAAACCTGGAATGAACTGGCCTGCGCCAAGACTTAATGTGTAGTCGGTAGCGGTACCACCATCAAAAGCAACGCCATCTTTTTTACCAGTAAAGTCGATGACAACTTCATCACCATCTTTAGCTGCTCGTTCAACTTCTTTTTTCTCAGCGAAGCCGTTTTTCATGCGCTCGAGAACGTCAGTGACATCCTTTGCTGCAATCTTGACGTCATCTTTTTTGGCAGAGAGTTTTTTGTAATCGCCAAGTTTGACTTCAGGAATAACTTCTACTTCAGCAGTAAACTCGAGCTCTTCGCTCGGCACGAATTTTTTGACTTCGACAGATGGTCGGTCAATTGCTCGAATAGATTGTTCGGTAAACGAGACAGCAACGGCTTTGCTGATGGCGTCGTCAAGCGCTTGCTCTTGAAGTGCCTGAGGGCTGACGTGCTTTGCAGCGACGCTGGCTGGGACTTTACCTGAACGGAAGCCAGGAACTTTTACGGTTTTGCTCAATTTTGTCAAAGCGACCTGTTCTGCATCGGCAAGTTCATTTGCGCCAAGAACAATAGTCACCTGTACTTTGGTGTCGGATAGTTGTTTCACTGTAGTCTGCATTTAACTAACTATAACAGAGGTAAAATTAGGACGCAAGGTGACGGACAATGTCATCGGCTGTTAAACGCTGCTCCGTTTCGGTCTCGAGGTTTTTCAGGACGTAGTCCGTATCATCCTGAGCGCCGACGAACATTGCGTAGCCTATTCGCTTCTTGAGAGCCGTCTTCATTTGTTTATCGAGCTTTCGGGCCGATAATTCAATTTCTACATTGACACCAGCTCGTCGCAGTTCGGTAGCGACAGATGCTGCCTTTTCATAAGCATCACCAATCACGACGACATATACGTCAGTCGTCGAGCGATACAGCGGCAACAAGTCGTGCACAGCCAAAAAGTTTTCGATCATTGTGTTACCTGGCGCCATGCCGACAGCCGAAATCGGCTCTGCGCCGAAAAGTCCAACAAGGCCATCATATCGACCACCACCAAATAGTGAGCGATTATTTTCAGGGTGAGTGTCGAATGCTTCAAAGACTGAACCGGTGTAGTAATCAAAACCGCGCATAAGGGTTGGATCAAACACAACTGCCGTCACTCCTTGCGCGGCGAGCAGACTAAAAAGCTTTTTTAACTCATCGAGCGCATCACTAAGCTGCAGCGCTTCAGGCAGTTGATCAATTGTCTGAGCATTCAATAGTGCTTCGAGGCTTTCGATCCGGGAATCATCACCAAAAATGAGGATAGCTTGCTCACGGAAGGCTTCATTGCTCACTTTAGCTCGTCGATCGAGGAGTTTAATCATTTGCAGAGATTGTACTTCATCAAGACCAAGGTACTGTGTCATCGTGTAGTGTATAAAATGACGGTTGTTAACTTTGATAACGTAGTCGCCATCGCTCGCGCCAAATTCTTTGAGAATAGCGTCAGCGATTGAGATAATTTCCGCATCAGCGGTAATTGCATCGACACCGAACAGATCGACGTTTAATTGCCAAAATTCTCGTTCGCGACCACGCTGCGGGCGTTCATAACGCATAAAATTCGCAATTGAATACAGGCGTGCAGGATAGGCTAACTCTTGTCGACGAGCTGCCACCATACGGCTAATCGTTGGTGTCATTTCTGGGCGGATCGCTACGTTACGGCCGCCACGATCAGTAAAGGTATATGTCTGCTCGTTGACGAGCTCTTGGCCACTTTTGGCCGCATACATATCAAGCGGCTCGAGTGTCGGAGCACCATACTCTTGATAGCCAAACCGCTCAACAACTTTACGCCATACGTTGAAGATATGGTTCTGAACGAATTTATCTTCAGGGTAGTAATCGCGCGTGCCTTTGTAGGGTTGAGTTGAAAGTGGGTTCATAACTCTGCTATTGTCGCACGTTACTCTCGAGGTCGCAAGGCAAGAACATGCTGCTGCATCCAGGTGTACATAGCGATACCTGCTGCAACGCCAACGTTGATCGAACGGGTTGAACCGAATTGTTCGATTTGCAAAACTTCGTCACTTGCTTTTAGTAGTTCATCCGAAATTCCTGCGCCTTCAGAACCAAACACCATGACGCTCGTTTTCGGCAGGGGCTGCGTAGAGAGATCTTTGGCACCGTCGACGATATCCATAGCGATGACAGTTCTTTGCTCGGCTTTCATTGTCGCTATAAACTCCTCGACCGAAACGTGGTAAACGATATTCATATACACGTCGGTCACCATCGCTCCCCGTTTGTTCCATTGACGCCGTCCGATGATATGGATAGTGTGAACATTAAAAGCGTTCGCCGTTCGGACAATTGTACCCATATTGAAATCACGTTCCAAGTTTTCGATGGCAATATGTAGCTCAACGCGTGTTTTATCAAGCTCGGCCTTGATCGCGTCGACTGATTGGTTGCGATATGTATCGAGGACGTTACGAGTGTCTTCTGTCATGGTTGCTAGTATAGCGTACCTAACGGTAGATGATTGTACGATTGCGAATATAGGCTTCGATAGATGCACAGATTGTTTTGTTGATAACAAGTTCACTCGCTCGAAATTGTTCGAGGAGCAATTGTAAAGTTGCGCCAGTCGGGAAAAGAACCGGCAAAATCTCGTCAACGATGCGAGGGTCAGAGAAAAGTTTACGAAATGTACTCGACGTTAGTTGCGATAATTCCCGAGCCGATTCGTGTGGTTTCAGATCAAAGTTAAGACTAGGTAGCTCAGGTATATCCTGACGCCACTGTTCGAGGTTTATCAAAATATTTAGCCATATCTCTGACTGACCCAGCGTATCAAACATATGTGATCCATACGACGCCGTTAGTTTTACGCCCCACGCTTCTTGCATGCTTTGCAACTGATTTGTATAAAAGGTCTTGTTCTTGACGAGACTTGGATCAATAAAATAAAAGAACCCCCACGCTACTTTGTCACCATACTGATATACCAGACTTTCAAGTTTTTTCTCGAAGTTATTAATTTGTCCACGTTTTTTCGTTGAGTCGTGGTCATCACGGACTTTCTGTTCGATAAATAGAATCTGATCGTTTTTCATAAACAACTGGTCTACATTCAGGACACTGCCATCTTGACTAATAAGTGTTCGCGGCAATGGGTGCCAGCCTTCAGTAATAAAATACTGTCGAATAGCCAGCTCAAAGGCGTCGCCAAATCGAATTTCGTTCGAGTACAAAAGATTTTGCAATAACTTTGCCTCAGCACGTGTTGGCCGAAACAACCCGACATAACGATCCGGGTAGTCGGCAACTTTCTTTAGCAAATCTGGCTTCGATTTGGCAAAAATCTTATCATCAAAGATCTGCTTGAACTGAGCGTATTCAAGCATAATATTTCTCACGATATTCGGTACGCACATCATCAATGACGACGTCGTCGATATACCAGAAGGTCCAGCCATTACATGACGGTTGGTTTTGCACTATCGCACCGACTTTGTGAATCGAGCCTTCGACATTGTTCGTCCTCAGCGTTCCAGAAGCTGTCACTTCGGCGCTGAAGATACCGTCTCGACTTGTTAGAATCGTGCCAGGTGTTATCATCCCCGTTTCAACAAGTGACCCAAAGGCAACACGCGGAGGTCGCGTTTCAATCACCATACTATGCAGTTCACTTTCGAGAGGTATGACGTCGTCAAGTCGTCTTTTTGCTACCTTGACATAACGGTCTTCACGTTCGATGCCGATGTAACGTCGGCCAAGTTCCTTGGCGGCGACCGCGGTCGTTCCACTACCCAGGAAGGGGTCGAGGATCACATCACCCGGCTTGGATGTTGCGGCAATAATACGACGTAATAGAGCAAGCGGCTTTTGTGTCGAGTGCGCCTTCTCGCCATTTATTCGGACACGTTCTTTACCACTACAAATTGGGATATGCCAGTCGCTACGCATTTGGCGATCTTCGTTGAGTGCTTTCATAGTTTTGTAGTGGAAGGTTGGTCGAGCAGTTGCCGACTTCCCCGCCCAAATGAGTGTTTCGTGCGAATTGTTAAAGCGCGTCCCTTTGAAATTTGGCATTGGATTTGTTTTCACCCAGAGAATATCGTTTAGGATCCAAAATCCAAGGTCTTGAACCGTTTTACCAACGCGAAATATATTGTGATAACTGCCGATAACCCATAGGGCGCCATCTTTCTTAAGAATACGACGAGCTTCGGTCAGCCAATCAATCGTGAACGTATCATACACTGCAAAGCTATCATATTTATCCCAGTCATCGGTGACAGCAGATACTTTAGTGTTGTTCGGACGCCACAAGTCTTCACGGAGCTGCAAGTTGTATGGTGGGTCAGCGAAAATAAGATCAACGGAATTACTAGGGAGTGATCTCATTACATCGACGCAATCACCGGACAAAATAGTATCGATTGGAAGTTCAGCCATACACGCACCTTGTTTAGCTGCGGCGTAAAACTAAAAACGACACCGCAAGGTGTCTTAATTCCATTCACAAATCGACTTTCGCCGAAAAGCTTATGCGGTGCCGTTTAGAACCGGCGAACCCACATGAAAATGGATATTCGATTTGTTATGGAATTAAGACCCTTTCAGTATAACATTGTTAAGTTACGTTATCGAATCAAAAAAACGACCCTTAAAGGATCGTCTTTTCTTGGTGCGGATGAGAGGACTTGAACCTCCACGTCATTGCTGACACTAGCACCTGAAGCTAGCGCGTCTACCAATTCCGCCACATCCGCATATCGTACGTTGTCGCTCAGCGCGTTACGCATATGTACGTTTTACGCAGCTGCCACATCCGTTATTGATGGTACTTGAAAAGTATATCAGATGCAGGGTGTGCTGTTAAGACATTGCATCGGTCGTGTCGTAAGATGTCCTGAGGTGCGAAACGAGGCTTCGTACATCCGTCTTTTGTTTGACGCCGGGGTTGAGCGTTTTGAATGGGTCGAAAATATCACGGATATTTTGGTATAGCTCCACCTCTTCGTCGTCGAGCGTCGACCATCCCGACTGGGATTTGACACGCCCTTCAGCACCATCAACGACAACCGCTCCATTACATCGAGCTATACCTGTCGCAAATTCGTTCATTAAACGGAATATTTTCTGCTTGTCACTGACAGTATGGAGTTTAACATCAGGATAATATGAAACGATACCGGTCACAAGATTTGTGATAGCTGGTAATGATACGTGCTGCTTCTCTGATAATTCAGCAATAATACCGGCGAACTCTTCGCAACGTTCACGAGGGACAAATGCGCCATCTAATATCGGCAGAGTAACGCCATCATCTTCCGCCGTTCGAGTGAGCACGTTTTCAATGTCGAATAGTTGCTTGAATTCATTATCGTTATGGTCAGTCGAATCGATCAGCGGTAGATTCATTTTTTCAATCAGTTTACGTACTTTTTTGAGCTTGTGTTGCTGAGCACGATCATTAAGGTCGTTAAACGATATGAGAATAATCGTGCCACCAAGTTGCTGATCTCCAATTAACGGAAGTACCTTACCATATAGCGACACTCGGTTTAATAATTCGCCATCTATCGCGATAAGTCTTGAAGGTTCCAGCTCTCTTAAACGATCACCGAGATCTCTGGCCATTTCTGATGTTTCAGCAACGATTAACCCGTATGTCTGATTGGCACTATAAAAACTCGTCTTTAACACAGCTTCACTAATGATCCCCAATGTCCCCTGGCTGCCTATGAAAAGTGGCGTTAAATCGATCGAGCCATCTTTTTGCCTGATTGACCCAATTGATTTGTAGCCAAGAGAATCAATCGTGTCATCGACGGCTAAACGATCTACTAGTGCTTCATGATCTTCGATCAGCCCTGATAGCTTACGGTAGATTTCCCCTTCGAATGTTTGAAGGCCCAATTTTTTGTTGACTTCACGTCGATCAATGCGGCCTGTTTCAATAATATCGCCGTTCGCGAGCACCACCTCCATCTTGTCGATCGCAGCTGCAAGCGGACCAATTGAACCTACCACGTGTGCACTAATGGCGCCACCAACTGTCATGTGAGTATCACGAGGCACAGAAGGGAGGGTCAGGCCTTGCCAGCGAAGCGCTTCAAGAATCTTTTCATACGAAGCACCGGCTTGAACATGGACAAGTCGTTCCTTCGACGCGACAGTCACGACATCATTCAAATATGCCGTCATATCAATCGCGATTCCCTTGCCGATCGCTCCACCTGATGTATCATTTCCAAAGCCGCGAGGAGTCATACTGAGAACATGACCTTTCTCGGCCAACTGCCATGTAAATCGGGCGACTTTACGAATATCACTCGTCACCCTTGGAAAGACGACGATCTCTGGAGTAATTGTTAGAATACTGCCATCGCGACTATATCGTTTTCGGACACTTTTTGCACTCGATGCTTCGCCCAATAAATGCTGATTCAGATAGGTCGCAATTTTATTCATCATATCCCCGTAATTTCTAGAGCTTTACCTCTATCATAGCACAAGCATTTATCGATCAACCGTCTCTTTTCACGGTCAGCTAAATTTGCTACAATGCATGAGTACCAAACAGTTCAGCCTCATGCGGATGTGATGGCTACGTGAACGAAAATCGTTCGTAGACACGCTCGTGTGACACATTATGCGGATGTGGTGGAATTGGTAGACACGCATGCCTTAGGAGCATGTGCCGTGAGGCGTGAAGGTTCAAGTCCTTTCATCCGCACCAAGCGATAACGATTACCGTTATCAAGAACTGATCTAACAGAGGTCGCCATGTACCGATGGCGGCCTTTCGCTTTATTCAAACATCCCGGTCGAGATGAGCAGTTTGCACACTCGACCACTGTTAACGGCTTTCAAGTCTCTTGAGGTATTTGTGTATCGGTACACGATTTCAATATCTCTGCCTTCAGGGTTGAAGCGTACCGATTTTCTAATTCTGCATCGCCTTGACTCCCAAAAGACTAGTGTCATAATAGCAATATACGATGAGAAATTTTTATCTGAAAGAGTTACATTTCGGAGGCTATCGAAAGTTCAAGTTCGAGCCACAAATTTTCAAGCCCTCAACACCTGATTATATAACGCCAGGAAGCGGACTCAATATCATTGTTGGCTCCATCGGCTCAGGAAAGACATCCCTTATGGAGATCATTGGACTCGTACATGGTCAAGGAATGTTCGACCGTGACCGACTAGCGATTAACGACTCGGAGGCCGGGAGACTCCCTACTGTTAAGGCCGTTCACGTATCGCCAGGGCACGAGGACACACCCGAAGTTCAATACGAACAGCGCATAGAGTTCAACTGGAATGGGCGAAAGGTGCAAGAATCCTACGCCAATGATTTTGCACACCTAAGTCAAGAGGATCAGCCTAGCGGATCGTCCATGAAGTACATCCGAGCAAATCGCAGTTTCACAGGCCAATCATCCGACTCTTATAGCAATACAATCTTAGAAGCCATTGACATTGAATCACGAACCGAGACTATCAATTTAGCAGCCGTCGCACAGGCCATCGTCAACGGGTCCGGGCCGGGAGGGCCAAGTATCGACGCCTTCCGCAACAAGCTTCAGTCATTTAGTCACATCGGATTAGAAATCGAAGACGTGCGTATTACCGAGCCCCACAGAAGTGGACAGCCTATTAGAGACTTCGAAGCAAAGGTAGTTAATGGAGAATGGCACAACGTCCAGGATCTTTCTGATGGCACAAAGGAACTTCTCTGCTGGATATACGAACTTAACTTTGGCGAATTATCCAATTGCCGAACAGTCTGCATTGACGAAATCGAGAGATCACTCCATCCGCAGATACAAGTGGCGCTCATGGAGGTGATTCGAGATCGATCTACCCACCAACAGTTCTTCATAACGACACACTCACTGCATGTTGCAGACCCTCATACCGCCGCAAGTATACATCGCATTACCAGCGATGGTCAGTTATGTAGCGTTCCGTCAGAGGATTTTCCTCCTCTTTCAATCTTCTCCATTGATCATCGTCGAGCATTTTTTACCGATGAGGTTCTTTTCGTCGAAGGGGTAGACGACCAAAGTTTTTATATTGAGAAGCTCGTTGATTATGGATACAAGGATCTTGTTACCAAGGTATTCACTCTTGGAGGCAAGGGAAATACCGAACGGTTTGAAAAAATTATGCGTGATCTAAACATAAAGTTCAGCGCCATTGTCGATGATGACTTCTCCGACAGAATAGGGAGACTTAACAGTGATAAACGCAGATTCCTTGAAAAAACCCTCAAAGAACTAGATAACCTAGGCAAATTAAGTGGCCAAGTCGATATTGAAGGACTGGATGCCAATCTGGCTTCTCCTAACACTGTTCCACGAGCACGCAACGCTTCAAACGTATCTGGAAGACATTTTCGAAAGGTCGTAGACAAGAACATATATCCACTCAAGTTTGGCCGACTCGAAGAGTACAAGAGTGGAATAGATCGCCTAGGGCAAGATGTGCGTACGGAGCAGGAAGCTGAGTTGCGGGATATTTTTGCCGCAATCAAGGATGCGTAAGTATTTGGCATCTCTTGACCCAATTTACTGAATGCCTCATAGTGAACCGTCCCCATGGCGAGACTGACGGACATCACCTACCTGGCGACACATCAAGAGCTTCGTTCCGTGTGGCTCGAGGATCCGGCTCGATTCGCCATCTTGAGTGCCGGCGAGCAATGGGCACTTCACGGCTACTTCGCTCCGGGAGCACAACCTCTCTGACGACCAACTCCTCACCTATCGCCGCGAGGTCTCGAAAGTGGATCGATCGCTCCCAAAGCGCGCCGGCAAAGCGCTGACGAAGTGGCGCATGAAGGAAGCGCCCTTAACCGCGTATCGGGAACGCTCGCTCGGTCCCGCACTTGGCACGAAGCGCAGCAGAGACTACGCCGTAACAGTATTCTCGCTCGTGCACCCGGAGATTGATCCACGGAAGATCACGCGCGCCGCGATGGCCGCGTTCGAAGACTATAGAGCAGCCCACCAACGAAAACGTTGAGGCTAATGACGAAAGAATACGTGGCCAAGAAGGCCGATAATCCAGCCTTTAAGCCGCCAAACCATCACCAGGCTGCCCGCAAGCATTAGGCCGCCAACAATCCAGTTGCCGCTCGTAAAGATATGGAACGAGCTACCTACGTTCGACAAGACCGCTGAAGCAAAGGCATCCTTAAGAGACCCCAGCACATCAAAGAAGCCTGGTACAGCATTGAGAATGTCTTTAATCGTAAACAACTCCATATTGCATCTATTATATCGCTATTGCCTTTTATTCAGCAAAAGTTCATAATTCGCGACAAGATATGGCGAAGAAGTGGAATGACTACACCCGGCGAGAGAAAGCAATCGGCATCCTAGGTGCTGTCTTTGGGGTGTTCGTTATCGGTAGCATTGCTAATGGTATGAGCAACCCATCGCCTACCACTTCAACACCCGCAACTGAGCAAATGAAATCGCAGCCTGTCACAACCTACAAGGATGTAGCCGAGACAGCTGCTATAC
The DNA here is from genome assembly GCA_913775275.1 of Patescibacteria group bacterium. Taxonomy (GTDB): domain Bacteria; phylum Patescibacteriota; class Saccharimonadia; order Saccharimonadales; family Saccharimonadaceae; genus Microsaccharimonas. The sequence continues at coordinate 28,060 of CAJYIP010000028.1, forward strand.
CTTTCGAGAAGACAACCGCAGAAAGTAGCCTCTATGACAAGGGTACGACGCAGGTCACTACGCCTGGTGTCGACGGAGAGAAGACACTCACATACAAGGTCACCTACGTTGATGGTGTCGAGACGGCTCGAGAGCTTCTTAAAGAAGAGATTTCTAAGGCGCCCGTTTCCGAAGTGACAAGCGTCGGCACTTACGTTAAGCCTGTCGCTCCTAAGAAGCAGGTCTCATCTAACTGTGATCCAAACTACTCTGGTGCCTGCGTGCCGATCGCTAGTGACGTCGACTGCGCAGGTGGTAGCGGGAATGGCCCAGCTTACGTCAGTGGTCCTGTTAGGGTGATCGGAATCGACATCTACGACCTTGATCGTGATGGCAACGGCCTTGGCTGCGAATAGCCTCTATTGGGCGATACCCCGAGCGCGAAGCTCGGCAGTAATGGTCCGGGCGTCGTAGCCAACAGCGATCGCGATCTTTCGGAACGATACGCCTTCGGCATACAGCTTCGCCGCACGAGCCAACGCATGTTCGCTCAGTCCTTTTGGTCTCGTCGGCACCCCCGCCCGCTTCCGTACATTCTGAATCGTCCACTCCGTTACACCGAAGTCTCGAGCGATGTCGACAGGACGATCGCCAGCTTGGTAGCGGCGAAGGATCTCGTCGCACTGGGCGGGATTGAGTTTGGTGAACGACGTGCGAGCCGTCCGGCCATCAACAGTGGTGCGCTCGACTCGCTCGGAAGCCGCTCGCTGACAGAGGTCGCGGATTCGCTCTACCTCTGTTCGAGAATTCAAGTAGCGTCCTAGCAGGCGCACCAAAATTATGAAATTGCCATCTCACGATGGTAATTTTTATTTTTTTCACTATGCTCAAAACATCCTATTGCCATTACCTCATGGCGAGTCCATAATTCATCTAAACGATATGGCAAAGAAATGGAATGATTACACTCGGCGTGAAAAAATGATCGGTGTATTTGGTGCTATCTTTGGCGTATTTGTCATCAGCAGTATGGCAAACGGCGCAAACGTCCCAGCGCCTTCACAAACGAAGCCTGCAACAGTTCAGACCCAACCTCAAACGTCGACAAAAGAAGTTTCAGAGTCTGTGACAATTCCCTTTGATACATCGACCGTTGAAAGTAGTCAATACGACAAGGGTTCGTTAAAAGTAACGACGATGGGCATCAACGGAGAGAAAATCGTTACCTACAAAGTGACGTTCAATAACGGGGTTGAGTCATCTCGTGAAACCATCAAAGAAGAGGTCACAAAAGCTCCTGTTTCAGAAATAACTACTCTTGGTACTTACGTAAAACCTACCGCACCAGAGAAACAAGCTTCTACCTGTGACCCTAATTATTCAAACGCATGCGTCCCTATTGCAAGTGATGTGGACTGTGCCGGTGGCAAAGGCAACGGTCCAGCCTACGTTCGAGGCCCTGTTTACGTTATCGGAAAAGATATATACGGACTTGATGGTAATAGCGATGGTGTTGGCTGCGAATAGCGCTCACGCTTGCATAAAATATCCTTGTCCTTCATAACTGAATTATTCACCCTATTATACAGGGTGCGGTGATGCCCGCTCGCTTTATGAGCCGGCCTCCCTGCACCGTGCAGGCAGCGAGGTATTTTACACGCTGATAAAAGAGGGAGTGAAGCACATGCCATTCAGTCTTGTACCTGTCGAGGCGTATCGAGTCGACATCTCCGGCGTGGAAGATGTTCAGCGCGAACGTCTGAGCGTGACGTTCGAGGACGGAACTGTTCTGCTGTTCGGTCTGATGACGAGGGGTCCAATCGGAGAGTATTCTCCGCGGCTGGTGCTTGACTATGCAGCCAACCGCGCCGGAAAAGAGCTCCAGAAGAAGTTGGTGCGACGTTTCTACGACGAATACGTCAAGCCGACACTCGGACTGCTGTCGTGGCTCCGTGGCGAGAAGTCTCCTTACCGTGGCTGGTCTTGGGAGAAACTACACGACCGCGTCGAAGTGACGTTCAAGATGGGTCGCGATGGCGGCGGTGGCCCGTGGTATGCCGGTCACCTTCAAGTCGGTCAGGCTCTCGAACTGCAATTCGGTACCAGGACAAGCGATAAATTGCGACACGACCTGTACAACCTTGGAGTCGTCAAAGAAATTGGCACCTTTGTGATTCCGCCCGAACCTGTGCGTTCACCACACAAACTCGTGGCATCCACCTCGTAGCCCGCAGTCGCAAACGGAGTGAGTTCTTCGAGAACTCCTCCGCTTGCGATCTGCGGACTCTTTTTTAATTCAAGCCTAAGGCAGTCAAATTACGAACTGTTACCTGTGCAATCTTTGCGCTAACCGCTCGTCCAGACAACGAGAATTCAACATCAAGAAATGTCGTTCCTGTAGGGACAATCCCTTCTGACGACCATACCGCCCAACCGCCTGGTAAATTTGTCGTTGGTGTATCACAGCTGATCGTAAAGGCTGTAACATTTTGTGAACCGGTCGAATTTCGGGCCTTCACCGAAGCCGAGAACCTTCCACCGTCAATCGCATCCAATCCAGAAGTTTTAACTTTAAAAGCGAAAAATATTTTGTCACCAACAGAGAAACCGGAACTTACGGAATTTCCAGAATAAACAGCGCCATAAACATCACCACGATTCAAGGTGTAGACATTTCCGGCTACTGTCGCATCAACGTCAAGGCTATTAGTTGCAGAAGCAATATCCCCATAGTATGACCAGCCAGCTGGCCGAGCACCTGCACCGCCCCCTATTAAAGTGGTATTTGATAAAAGCAGCCCTCCGGTAGTTGAAGCATTTTGAGAACCCCCGCTTACCGGTGGGAATAGGTTAGTCGCATCGAATGGGTCTGTCACCAACTCTGAATCCAACAAAGGTAAAGTTGGAGCTAGTCGTGACGCGACATTGATACCCATAGCCCGTTGCGCTTTGAATGTCGGATGCGTCCCATCTGACGCATAGTTTGCCTTGTATCGACCTTGCGCCGTCCAGTCAGTCAGGATCGCGTACTGATCAATAATAGGGACACCGTACGTTCGCTGAAGAACGCGCTTGACTGCATTTACTTGAGAGACTTTTGTTCGTACTGCTGCCGTTGGGGCTGGGCTTGCAGATGTATCACCTGATGGAAGCGTACCCGTAGGTGATGCCGTACCAAGATCGATGAACTGGTTTTGAAAAACAGGCTGGCCTGTATTAGGACCATTAATAAAAATATTACCTTTTCCGCTTCCAGATGTGCGTCCGTAGACAATATAGCCACTCGCACCATCTTGCGGGGTCCAATCAATGCGTATCGCACCAGTCGCCGACAACGTCACGGTTTGTTCAGTCGACGCAGACGTCCCCGACCCCAGTGGAGTACGGCATGAAACTTGATAATAATACGTTCCGGCCGCGAGAGTCCCGCCGCTATATCCAGGAAGGGCCGTCAACGTAACTCCCGTTGGCGCGCCTACCGCCTGTGTACCTGAGGGAGGTATCGTCGCTAATGCCACCCTTGCACCCCGCCCAAGCTCTCGTTTGATCATTTTTTCGTTATTATCGCGCGTTGTCGTCAATGGCGACGTATCATTTGTTCCGTCGGCAACAACCAGAAGATCATAGCTAAGGTTGGCACCGATAACTTCTGTTTCATATAAACCATAAACGTCCGTCGTATTCCATCCTCCTTTTGCGCACGTATAGATATGGCTAAGGCGGCCACCTGAAGCGAGGACGGCAAACACCGGCCAGTTATTACTAAATAAATTATTAGAACGAGACGAGCTTACTTCCGTGATTGAATCGCCAATCGCTACCATCCTACCACGATATACTTTTGCATCTTGAAGAAATGTATTTGTAAGACTTGCCGTATCCACTTTATTAGATAATGCAGATTGCACGGCGGTAGATATCGGTTTTGCTACATCACTCGTGTTGTCGACGTTACTTAATCCAACATCACTTTTTTGCAAAACGACATCACCGGTCTTGCTCGCAACACTCGTCACAGGAACTGTAGGCGCCGCGTTTAGCTTAGCCTGGACAGCAGAAGATAGTTTTACCTCGTCAATGGCATTGTCGGCGACCTTGGCTGACGTCACAGCCCCAGCAGCGATTGAGGCGCTTGCGACGGCATTCGTCTTGAGCTGAGCAGCACCAACCGTATCCGTCTTGAGCGTCCCGTCAGATGAATGAGCGGTAGATAGATAGTCGTTGAGAATATCACCCCAATTACCGGCATCGGCCCCTGGTTGCGGTAAACGTGGCATAATATGACTACTCCTTATCTTCTATTAATCATAACTATAGTATAAGCGGAATAAGAGAGTCAATCGTTACTACGTTTACGCTTTGACAAGCTCATCCACTCGACTATACTGTCGCCATGAATGCCCTCCATCCACGCTTTGATGTTTTTGATGATTCAGGACGATTTGAACGGCTGAACAAAGTCCGTCAACGCCTAGGCTTGTCGGCGATCGACGCTCAGTCAGCCCACTCAGACCTTCCGAGTATCGGTATTGAGATTGAAATGACATGGGATCAAGCTATCCCCGACCTTCGAGAGACGTGGTATAAAAATCCCGTACGTCCGACATCATTGGATAAGCGATCACCGGAATACAAAACATTTTCTCGACTCTACCGCCTTGGCAACAGAGCTGTCCAATCGAAACTTCGTCAGGTACGCGGCATCATCCCGCAGGTTAGCCCGGATTCATACCAGGAATTCTCTTTTTACCCCACTCGAAATGCTCACTTCATCGCTGCAGAGGCCCAGACCTTATATGACATAGATATACTGTCGGATACGATAGAATATCCACTGCACCTGACGATTTCTGACGTCCCCAGCCATCATGATGCCATGGCGTTGTTGTGTCAGCTTGAGCTATCAGGCGGAACGACGCCGGATCGCATCACTGCACCGCTACACAAACGAAGTGGCAGTTGGGCACAGAAAGGAACCGGAGGTGTCCTTAAACGAACTAATCATGAACTAATCGGCAATTCACAAAACGCATACGAACTTCGAACGCTTGCCGCGACCAGCCCAGATCAAATCCATTCCATTCTCGACACGGCTCAAGCGACCGTTGTCATGCAAAACCATGATACTCTGTCGTGGCATTCCGTACGGCAGATGATCAGACGCCGTTTCGAAGCGCAAGATCTTCCCTGGACACCCTGGGAGGATGCTCGTGAACATCCGGAAGTATGGGATGCATACCGTCAGCGACTCATCGAACAATCATAGTATTTCCATAAGCAGAGAGACATATGATATGCTTATGGTAACAAAATCATGCAACACAAACATCACAATCAATCGTCACGTTTCGGCTTTACACTTGTTGAAGTAACGTTCGTCATCGTTATCGTTGCTATCATCGCGACACTTATTGCCGTTGGCTATCCAGCAGCGCTCAAGAATGCACGTTCAGTCAAAATGCACGCGACGGCAGTCGAATACAGGGATGCGTTGGAAATCTATTTCAGTAAATATGGTAAATATCCAAAAAGCTATCGTGATGCAGACTCGACCAATCAATATGGTAGTGGTCACTATTTCGCCTGTTTAGGCGATGGCTACCAGAAACGTAGTGGTACTCCCGCGTCACTGCCAGCATGCGTATGGAGTGTTGGCCACAATGCGTATAGCGAGTCCACTTTTAATACCCGCCTCGCACGCGCTTCGCCCGTCAAAGCTAATATTTCTGAATATGACCCTGTTTGTGGAAAGCGCTCAGATGGCAATATTCAGTGTTCACAAGGCATAGTATTTCAATCTATCGAGCCGAACGTCGGCATACCGGCAGCGGCGTTCCTCGATGGCAAACCGATCGTTAATTATATCTATTACACTCTCCCCTACGACAACGGATGCATTGAAACACTCAAATCAAGTGATAGTATAAATTACACGAGGGATTCGAACGCCAAAGAAGATGGCAATAATTTCAAAGACGGTATCTCAAGCTGCATGATGATACTCGCTAATCAAGATCCAGTCGACTAGAATCAATAGAAAAAAGAACGCCCTATTGAGCGTTCTTTTTTCGGTAAAATGCGAGCGCCGCATTACCATACTTACGATCGTCCACCACAACAACCTCTAAGCCGGTTGGCGCCTCACCCTTACCTGGGTACGATAGTATCATAAGCCCACCTGGTTTTAATAGTCTGAATAATGTCACAACTGTGGAAAACTGAGGATCATGGTACGGCGGGTCTGCAAAAATAACATCGAATTGCTGATCCATCGCGTTTACTACGGATGAAACTGGTCCTTTTATTATTTTTACGGTATCTATATTCAGGGCTTCAACATTTTGATGGATAATTTTGGCAGCGATGCGATCCTTTTCAATGAATGTCACGTGACTAGCGCCACGACTTAGCGCTTCGATACCGAGTGCGCCACTGCCGGCAAATGCATCCAAAATGACCGCCCCTTGGAGTTCATCGGCAATTTTATTAAAGAGAGCCCCGCGAATACGTTCACCCATTGGGTGCGTTCTCATCGTCCCTGATCCGTCAATGACGCGTCCACCGTAACGCCCAGCAATAACTCTTATTCTCATGACAGTTTACCGCTCTTTTGAAGTGCCGCGTACCACGCCAACGTCACGGCGCGGTGTATCTCTGGCATCAGTTCGCGGTGAACGATTTGAGCGACGCGCCAGTTCCATCCACTTTTTCGAAACAGGTCGTACACGTTCAAGCTGAACACATACTGCAGGCTGTCGTAAAACATTGCTTCGTATCCGCGCAATGCCACGTCCGCTCGGTCTTGTTCAGTGACGGTCGATCGATACCTTTTACCAACCATTGTTGCCGCGACACCCCATTCGAACATGAAGTGAGATGAAAAAATTCCCCGACTCCCCCAGTACTCCCAATTTTTTGATAGAGTGTCACGACGGTTGATGCCTTTGATAATATTTTTGTCCCGAAAACCGTCACGTTCGTGATGTGGTTTACCAAATAACTCTTCGATCTTGTCCGCCAGCGGAAAGTGATGAGCTGGCGTTAGTCCATCCACAACGGCATGCGACAACCATGCTGCTTCAAAGGCAGCCCTTTCACGATTATCATCCCTCAGCGCAGCCGATAAGTTTTCGATATGATTCATAATCATTGTCACAATCGAAACATCACCGTCCTTCGACGGGTCGATAAAATGCCATGGCTCGTCAATTGATGGGCTTTTACGTTTTACACCGTCAGGACCGTTATTACCTTCGAAATACAAGATCTCTTTTATTGACGGAAAGTAGGTGGTCTCAGGAATCATCACTACGAGATGTTTGCGGGCAATACGATCAATACGCTGGTGGGCACCAACGATATTGCCTGATTGGCCATTCATAGTTGTTCCTGCGTACATTATTGTTTTCTCAATTGTTTAATTTAGTGTTGTCAGGCGTTGGTACGTCTCGACTTCTTTCGCTAACTGAGTATATTGTAACAGATCAGTACGCGACTTAAGAAAGCGTTGCACCGCTTGCTGAGCACGTTTAATCATCTTGGTATCAGCAAGGTTTGCGACCTGCAAATTGAGTTCACCATGCTGAGCCCGTCCGTATATCTCTCCCGGGCCACGGAGTTCGAGATCGACTTCTGCTAAATAAAAGCCGTCGTTACTTTTCTCAACTTCTTTCAAGCGACGACTGGGTGCCTTTGAACTACTGACCATAAGATAACAATAACTTTGATGCGAACTTCGACCAACACGACCGCGTAATTGATGGAGCTGGGCAAGCCCGAACCGGTCAGCATCTTCGATCAAGATAACCGTGGCGTTCGGAACGTCGACACCGACTTCAACAACCGTCGTACTTACCAAAATGTCGAGATCACCGTTCGAAAATTGGCGCATGACTGCTTCTTTTTCGTCGGGCTTTAGTTTTCCATGAAGCAGGCCTATGCGGCGATGCTTGAAATCTCCAACACGAAGTTTTTTATATTCCGCTTCGACACTCTTGCGTTCATTGTCCGGATTATCATCAATGAGATTACATATGACATAGGCTTGTCGTCCAAGTTTTAATTGTTCTTCGATCAAACCATATAATTGAGACCGACTATTCGGTGACCAAATTTTCGTTTCAATATCTTTACGATCTTTCGGACGCTCGTTCAAAAGTGAAATATCCAGTTCACCATAGACAGTTAAGGCGAGGCTACGCGGTATTGGCGTCGCTGTCATTGCGAGCAAGTGTGGCATCTTGTCTGACTTCGACAATAGTGCTTGACGTTGCGCGACACCGAAGCGATGCTGCTCATCAATCACAACAAACCCCAAACGATGAAACACAACGCTTGATTGAATCAGGGCGTGAGTACCAACGACAACTTGAACCGTTCCATCAGCAATAGCAGTGTACAGCTGTTCACGGGCTTTGCCTTTGACGCTTCCTGTCAGTAGCCCAACCGCAACACCGAATGGTGACAGGAGCTTATCAAGCGTGGCGGCATGTTGGGTTGCCAATATCTCGGTCGGCGCCATAATCGCCGTCTGATAGCCGCGATAGGCAACTTGTCGTGCAACCAATCCAGCAACGACCGTCTTGCCAGACCCGACATCACCTTGCAGCAATCGATTCATGGGTGAGCTCTTCTCTAGATCTTGCAATATCTCCCATGCTGCTAACCGCTGCGCCCCCGTCAATTCAAATGGTAACGCAGCAACAAATTGTTTCACAATCGCTTGATCGAACGGCAAGCCGTATCCCTCAAGTTTTGACATCTCTTCTTTGTTAAGTTGGCTCGCTAAAAGCAGCGCGAATAACTCTTCAAATGCTAAGCGTTCTTTAGCTCGTGCTAGTTGATCAGGAGAATCTGGAAAATGCATTGCCGCGACCGCTTCACCTCGCGGTAGTAACCGCTCGTCACGGATAACTTCCACGGGAAGGGTCTCCCCAAGTCGCGTCATCAATGGCTTTACTTCAGTCAGTAATTTGCGAAGAAACGGTACTTTGAGGCCTTGGATCATTCGATACACCGGTAACAATTGGTGTGATGCGACCGGTAGGTCGGCCGTCTTTTCGGCGCTCGGATTCGTTAATTGATAGCGATTATAGCTAAATTCAAATGTTCCGCTAAAAACAAACTCTTCACCTGTTTTTAACTGTTTTTCCCGATACGGTTGATTGAACCAGACTGCTTGTATTTTGCCTGACTGATCGTAAAGCGTCGCGGTCGTGATTCGCATTCCCCGTCGAACCGGACGGGTAGCAACAGTTTCACACCTAGCACGTATAGTCACATTGCCAGGTTGGATATCACTGATGTTTGATACTGTCGAAAAGTCTTCATAAGCCCTGGGCAAGAAGTTGATCAAATCATAAATTGTTGATATACCGCCTTGGCGCAGTTGTTCAGCAGTAACGTCACCGACGCCCTTGATCGCATCAATTGAGGCGCCAGGGTTCATCGTTATCGAACCAAGATAAAGGTGTTCTTACCTTTTTTTATGAGGCTACGCGATGAAATGTCGAGGTCGCTGCCAACTTTTTCACCATTCACCATTACACCGCCACCATCAATCAAACGTCGAGCTTCGCCATTACTCACGACCGTTCCACTCTTCACTAGTGTCTCAACTAAAGAAGATCCGACAGGTTGTGTTGGGATTTCGGCCGCCAATAGATCAAGGTCGTCATCACTGAGTTCAGCAATAGATTCACCGCCAAAGAGGACTGCGGTGACTCGTTCGGCACTTTCCGCACGATCCTGTCCATGAACGATCGACGTCACAGTTTTCGCGAGTGTCTTTTGTGCCAGGCGCGCACCTGGGTTTTCGCGGACATGACGCTCCATCTCTGCGATCTCGTCCCTGGTCATAAAAGTGTAGATCTTGGCATATTCAGGCGCACCCTCATCATCGACATTCAGCCAGAATTGATAGAAACGAAAGACACTGGTTTTCTTTTCGTCCAGCCAGATCGCTCCATCTTCGGATTTACCGAACTTTTTACCGGTTGCCTTATTAATCACGAGTGGCGTCGAGAAAACGTGCGCTTCCTTGCCGTCCAGCCGTCGTATCAAATCGACTCCAGCGATCGAGTTACCCCACTGGTCAGCTCCACACAATTGAAGTGATACATTATGAGCACGGCTCAGGTGAACAAAGTCGTAACCCTGGATAAGCGAATAGCTAAACTCGGCGTAGCTGATACCAGAGCCGCCATCGCCAAGACGCGATTGGACAAAGTCTCGACCAAGCATTGAACTAAGTGGTACATTTTTTCCAACTGTCCGAAGGAAGTCGAGGTAGTTAATTTCCTTGAACCAATCGTAGTTATCAACAATCTCGAAGTCTTTACCGGCAAAGATACGACGGTATTGCTCGGCAATAGCCTGCTTGTTATGAGCAATTGCCTCTAGAGTTTGAAGGTTTCGCTCATCTTTCTTGCCATCAGGATCACCAATCATCCCGGTCGCACCACCGACGAGAAGGTAGGCTTTGTGGCCGGCATCAATAAAATGACGCACCATCATCGCCGCCGCAAAGTTACCAATTTGCATACTATCTGCGCTTGGATCAACCCCCCAATAGAATGAGATCGGCTCTTTATCAAGGTCGGTAATGTCGGCGAATGTCGATTGATTGACAAAGCCTCTCCATAGGAGTTCGTCTGAAAGGGCTGTCGAAAGAGCCATAGTCTTTTCCTTCTCTATTAAATACTCCTCAGAGTATACCAAATATTGGGACTTTACGCATACCAAACAGTGCTATAATAAATCGTGATACAGCTTATGAAAATGAGGAACCGTGGCTAAAAAACCAACTTCACGCAAATTGAGCGTTTATTCTAATTTATCGAAAAAATTAAAGGTAAAAAAAGACGCTGAATCTCGACGACGCGCCGAGTACCTCGCGACGCTACCGAAGCATCCCGTCAAGCGATTTTTCCATCGCCTTCATCCGAAACGTGTCTGGGCCTACTGGTTCAGCAAGCGAGGTGTCATTATGGCCCTTAAAATTGCCGGTATTACACTTCTGGTTCTGGCAATTACTGCCGGTGCATTGTTTGCCTACTTCCGCAAAGACCTCGATCAGATCCGTCCAGGTGAAATCGACAAACGTGTCCAATCAACAGTCACGAAGTACTATGACCGTAACGATCAGCTGCTGTGGGAAGATACCGGTGGCGGCAATTATAAGTTAGTCGTAAATAGCAGTGAACTCAGCGATAACCTCAAAAAAGCGACTGTCGCTATCGAAGACCGTGACTTCTATAAACACAGTGGTGTCAGTGTATCTGGAACGCTCCGCGCAACAATCAATAACTTTACCGGTGGATCGGTTCAAGGTGGATCAACACTTACCCAACAGCTCGTGAAGCAAGTGTTCTTTGCCGATGAAGCCGGCGAACGTGGCATTGGTGGTATCCCACGTAAAATTAAAGAGCTTATCTTATCCGTCGAGATTGAGCGCATGTACAACAAAGATCAAATTCTTACTCTTTACTTGAACGAATCGCCATATGGTGGTCCTCGTAATGGTGCTGAATCGGCTGCACAAGCCTATTTTGGGAAGCCAGCTAAAGACCTGACTCTTGCCGAAGCATCACTCCTCGCGGCAATTCCACAGAATCCTTCAGCCTTTAACCCATACGTCGTGTCTGGTCACGAACGTTTGATCAACCGACAGCATGAAGTTCTGAACGCTATGCGTGAGATCGGCTACATCACTCAAGCTCAAGCCGATGAAGCCAAGCAAGTACCGATCATCGACACGCTTCGCAAGCCGAGTACATTGATGGAAAACATTAAAGCACCTCACTTCGTTCAGATGGTCCGTGCGCAGCTTGAAAAAGAACTCGGTGTCGCAACCGTTGGCCGTGGTGGATTGACAGTGAAAACAACACTTGACCTTCGTGTTCAAGAAAAAGCTGAGGAAGCGATGCGTGAAATGTTCGCGTCGGCCACCCCACGTATTGCTGGATTTGAAAATGGTGCCGCGACCGTCGCAGATACGAAAACAGGACAAATTATCGCCATGGTTGGTAGCCGTGACTTCCAGTACGAAGGATTTGGACAAGATAATGCCGCTACGGCCTACATCCAACCAGGGTCATCGGTCAAATCATTCGTTTATGCTGAACTATTTGAACAAAAGCCTCAAGGCTCTCAAAACTACGGAAGCGGAACGAACCTCAGAGATGAACCGATCGATCAGATCTATGGCGCAAAGTTACAAAACGCAGACCGACGCTACATCGGTGATGCAACTATCCGTACGAGCCTCGCAACATCCCGTAACGTTCCCGCTGTTAAGGCTATGGCCATTAATGAACGGGCCAAGCAAGGCTCAACTCTTGAAAAGATCCGCGCAATGGGCGCAAAGAGCTACTGTACAGTCGGCGCAGACCGTACAGCCGGACTCGCACTTGCTATTGGTGGGTGTGGCGTCACACAGGCCGATATGGTCAACGCCTATACGTCACTGGCACGTGGTGGTGTCTATAAACCACAGTCATCTGTCCTCGAAGTAAAAAACAGTTCCGGTGAAGTACTAAAGAAATGGTCCGATGTTGCCGGTGACCGAATCATCAGTGAACAGTCTGCATACATTGTCAGTGACATTCTCAGTGACACCAACGCAAGTAGCCCACTAGGTAACTTTGCTGCCAAAAATATTCCAGGGGTAAAAACGGCCATCAAAACAGGTACATCTGACAAGGGTGGTAATCCGAAAGACCTTTGGATGTTTGGTTACACACCAGCTTTGACTATGGGTGTATGGCTCGGTAATCCAGATACAACGGTTCTAAAGCAGGGAACATCATCTCTCGGTAGTCCAATCATTGCCAAGGTCATGGAGTTCGCACACAAGCAAGTGTATACCCCTGAAGGCAAGTACAAGGCCAATGATTGGTATACCGCCCCAGCTGGCATCCAGCGTGAAGGGAAGGAACTCTACCCTTCATGGTGGAGCAAGACCCAGGGTCGCGCGAATGCAAAATTAACCTTTGATAAAGTATCGAAAAAGAAAGCAACCGACTGTACACCAGCCGGAGCCCGTATCGAGCTCGATGTCACCAAGACTAATGATCCAATAACTGGAAAAGAGTCATTCGTGAATATACCAGACGGCTATAATGCCAATGAGAGTGACGACGCACATAAATGTGGTGAAGCCGGCCCGAGCCTCGGTTCAGGCCAAATCGAGAATACCGGCGGTAACTCGTGGAGGATTACAATACAAGCAACGCAAGGAGCGTTTGCCATCGATAGTAATAGCCTAACGATGACCGTCAACGGCTCTGCTGTTTCTGTCACAAAACAAGGAAACGCATTTGTCGGTACATACAGTGGATCATCACAAAGCCCAGCAGGAAACGTGTCAGTAACAATCACTGATACCGGCTACTATACGGCGTCTAAAACATACTGACCCTGACAGTTAATAAAAAATGCTCCTTTCGGAGCATTTTTTATTTATTTGCTAGTTCGACTAATCGATCTTCGTTCGTTTTTGGACGACGACGTTGCGACTTTGGCTGAGTGTTATATTGTTTTGCTTGAGCCGAGGCCTCAGCCGTCTTAGGTGCTTCTATCACCTGAGTGGCCTTCGTTTCAGGGGCTGATATTTTCTCATTCTTGAGTTGCGGCTTACGACCCTTTTCGGTCTGCTTTTTCTTTAGTTCAGCCTTTGGTGCAGTTTTACCAACAATCTTTGCAAACATCATTTTGCCAGCTGCAGTCTGAAGGCTTCGAATGAATTCAATTTCCATCTTTTTTCCAACATATTGACTGGCGTGTTCGACAACAACCATCGTTCCGTCAGCCAAATGACCGATTGCTTGATGTTGATCGTTACCTTTTTGTGTTAACTCTAAAAGTAACTTTTCACCTGGCAAATAAGCCATACGTAGGCTCATTGCAAGGTCGTTCACATTGATCACCTCAATCTTTTCGACCTGGGCGACCTTATTCAGATTGTAGTCTATCGTACACACCGCTCCGCGATATTTTTTCGCAAGTGACAAAAGACGATTATCAACACCCTCAGGGGCCGAATCACCATCCTGATGAAGAACAACGGTGATATTCTTGAGCGACTGAAGATGCTTCACGACATCAAGCCCATGACGAGCGCGACTTCGCTTTTCGTTATCCCCGCCATCAGCAAGAAGTTGTAATTCACCAACAACACTTCTTGGAATGTGAAGTGGTCGTGACAAAAAACCTGACTGAGCGACCGAAATAATCCGGCCATCAATTAATACTGAGGTATCAACGAAAATAGGGCGTTGTTTGTTTGTCCAACCTTTTTTGTTTTTAATTGTTATGAGTAATTGTGACAATGTTATCGCGAAAATTGTCAGTAAAAGTATGATGGATGGTTCCATGGTATTCCTTATTGTAAATAGTCGATGAGTGCAGTGCGCAGTTCTCGAACACTCGTCATAAATGTTTTATTTGTTGATGATGGACCGATAGCCCGTTTGAAGCCGAGCTTTTTGGCTTCAGCAATACGCTTGTCAACACCAGGGACGGATCGAACCTCTCCTCCCAGCCCTACTTCTCCAAAAACGACCGTATCGTCATCGAGTCGTTTGCCGGCCGCAGCGCTCGCCACAGCCATACATACCGCCAAGTCGGCTGCTTGGTCGTTAAGCTTTAGTCCGCCGACAACGTTGATATAGATGTCTTTATCTGATAAGTTTAATTTCGTTCGTCGTTCAATGACGGCAATCAAGACATTTAATCGGTTGAGGTCAAATCCGCTAGCGGTACGCTTAGGATACCCGAATGCCGTCGGATTGACAAGTGCCTGTATCTCAACCAATAGAGGTCGCGTTCCCTCCATCGTTGCCAGAACGACCGATCCATCAGCCGGATGGCGTTCCGACAGCAAGGCAGCTGACGGATTTTCGACTGGACGTAATCCTTCTTCGAACATTTCAAAAATAGCCGCTTCGTTCGTCGAGCCGAACCGGTTTTTAATTGCTCGTACGATCTTGAATCCACCGTAGCGGTCACCTTCAAACTGCAAAACGACATCGACTAAGTGCTCAAGGACTTTTGGACCCGCAATGCTTCCTTCTTTCGTCACGTGACCGACGAGGACAATTGCCGTACCCGATTCCTTCGCTGCTCGTATCAGGACGTTGCTGCTATTTGTAATCTGACTGACCGTTCCTGGCGCGCTGGTAATTTCGTCGAGTGCAAGCGTTTGAATCGAGTCGATAATAACCGCTTTATATTGCCCGCTTCTAATGGTCGCGGCAATGTTATTGGCATTCGTACTAGCAGCAAAATCTAGCGTCTCGGACTTTTGCGCGCCTAGCCGTTCTGCGCGTAGCTTCACTTGACTCGCCGACTCCTCGCCACTGACATACAGTATTGCTTCGTGTTTTGCCAAATGTGCCGTCACCTGCAGTAGCAGTGTACTTTTGCCGATACCTGGCTGGCCAGCAAGTAACACGACAGCGCCCGAGAGAATACCGCCACCAAGTACTGTGTCGAGATCGGTCACGCCTGTTTTTAAACGCGACGCCGTGGACTCTGCAGCGACATCTTTGATCGACTGAACGACGAGAGGAGTACCGGTACTTGATGCTTTGGCAACCGATGACTGGCCAGTATCACGGACTTGTTCAACCAACGTGTTCCATTCACCGCAGTTATCGCAACGTCCCGACCACTTCGAATGAGTGGTTCCGCAGTGCTGACAAACGTATTGAGTCTTTAGTTTTGCCATGTCTTCTCCTATAAGGTCGGTGCTTGCTCAAGGCTTTTGATACTATCAATGCTTTTATTGAGACCTTCTAATTCAGCACCAAGTGCTTCATATTTCAACTGTTTTTGAGAGTAGAGATCAATTTTTGCATTAATTGATTGCCTTTCAGACTCAATCGCATTCGATCGAGCGATCAAGCGCGATCGTTCAGCTGAGAACGCAGATTGGCTCGAAAAGCCTCCGTTGTTTGCTCGTTGATTGAAAGTGTCAATATCACGAGAAAGTTCGGTGGAACGTTGCATATATACAGCGCTATCGTTAGCAATCTCTTGATTCAAGTTAGTCAGTTCTTTAAATAATTCGTCCGATTGGTTAATAATACTGTCATATACACTGCTGTATTTGTCGTGTAATGCGACGACGGACGAACGATCGGTGAAGTATTGTTTGTAGTACGTCTCTAGTTCCGGGCTCAAGTCCTTTACCTCGGTCGCGAGAATTGAATGAAGTTCGTTGACAAGCTCACCGGGCTCGTTCCGCTCGTAATACGACATGCGCTCTTTGAAGGCAGGTGAAACACCTCGTTCATAGACATCAGTTAGAAGAGACGTTAACCTATCACGTTCAGCCTGACTATGTCGTTGCCAAACGGCATGAAGCATCTCATGAGCCGCCGTCACCTCTTCGATCCCATCGAGCCGTGGATCTGACACGCTAAATACATAGATCCTGTCATTGGTATAACAACCGAGTATTGGGCTGCTTGTTTCTTTTCGTGGACAATCTTTGTTGAACGTTTCGGCATTAGCAATTTCAGGCTTGGTTGCATAGAAGATAAATCGAGACTTCTCGGTCATCTTTGAGCGATCAGCTACAGACACGATGTCGGCTCCAGGTTGGTACGACCAAACCGATGCTGTGTCGACGACATACTGACGATTGATAAAAAGCCACCCGGCTGCTGCGATTATCGCGACACTAAAGATAACGGCCGCAATACGACCGAAGATACCTCGGCTAGGATTCGTGCTGGACATCCAAAACTACCTTACCCTTTTGAGCCTTTGCGACAAGCACTGTACCTTTTTCATACTCTCCCGATAATAGACCATCAGCGATATCATGTTCAAGCATTTCTTGCATGGCACGTCGTAATGGTCGGGCGCCGAATTTTTCGTCATGACCTTCATGGATAATCAAACGCTTCGCAGATGACTGAACGACCAGGTGCACTCCCTGTCGATTAAGGCGATCTTGAAGCTCTGACAATAACGTATCAAAAATCTTGCTCACTTCCTTCTTTGTTAATGCACGGAACGTCACGATTGAGTCAAAACGGTTAATGAGCTCTGGACGCATGATCCGTCCGAGTGCTTCTTCGGCTTTTTGGGCGTTTTGAATATGCACTTCGTCGAGGCGCTTTGCACCTTCTCGTGATTTGGCGCTAAAGCCAAGCGTTGATTCTTTCATCATAGACTCTGAACCTAAATTACTGGTTAGAATGATGATAGCGTTGGAAAAATCAACCGCACGACCTTTCGCATCAGTGACCGTTCCATCTTCTAATAATTGCAGAAGGATATTAAATACTTCTGAATTCGCTTTCTCGATTTCATCGAATAAAACGACGCTATACGGTTGACGTCGAATTTTATCCGTCAATTGACCACCGTCTTCATAGCCGACATATCCAGCTGGTGCTCCCAGTAAACGACTGGTATTATGGCGTTCACTAAACTCGCTCATATCAATCTTGATAAGCGCGTCTTCGCTTCCAAATACTTCTCGAGCGAGAACTTTTGCCAGCTGAGTTTTACCGACACCAGTCGGGCCCATGAATACGAACGATCCGATAGGTCGCTTCGTGCTTGCTACGCCACTTCGGCTACGACGAATCGCACGGGCCACCTTCTCAACCGCCTCATCTTGTCCGATAATAAATTTTCCGAGATGTTTCTCGAGTGTGCGTAGCAACTTCGCTTCTGACTTTTGAACTCGCGCCACTGGAATACCAGTCATCAAAGAAATCGCATGTGCAATATCATCATCTGTGAGACTAATCGGTGTTTTCTTTTCGTATTCTTCGCGTGCTTCCTCAAGTTTCTGATTCAGCTGGCTGATTCTTGTCTTGTACAGTGCTGCGCGTTCGTAGTCTTCAGCAACGACCGCTTCTTCCATCTTGTCGTTCAGGTTTTTCAACTGCTTCATGTAATCACGTAATTTACTAGGCTTGTGGCCAGATTTGACTCGAATGCGAGCTGCCGCTTCATCAATAACATCAATTGCTTTGTCGGGCATAAAACGCTCGCTAATGTAGCGATCAGCCATGTATACAGCATCTTCGATCACTTCATCGGTAATCGCCACACCATGGTGTTTTTCGTAATACGGCTTGAGACCCTTGAGGATCGCGACCGTGTCTTTCAATTTCGGCTCCGGCACAACGATAGTCTGGAGACGGCGTTCCAGTGCCGTATCTTTCTCAATATGCTTGCGGTATTCTTCGAGCGTCGTTGCACCGATCAAACGGATCTCACCTCGTGCTAACGCAGGTTTTAATATGTTAGCCGCATCGAGCGCACCCTCGGCGGCACCGGCACCAACCAACAAGTGAAGTTCATCGATAAAAACAACGACATTTTTCTGTTCTTGCAATTCGGAAATGACCTTTTTGAGCCGTTCTTCGAACTCGCCTCGATATTTTGTTCCCGCAATCATACCTGCAAGGTCAAGTTGAATAATTTTCTTGTCGAGCAAATGCTCAGGAACATTCTCGCTTGCGATCCTTTGAGCTAATCCTTCAACAATAGCTGTTTTTCCGACGCCGGGCTCTCCGATGAGTACTGGATTGTTTTTCGTACGACGGCTAAGGATAGTGACGAGGCGCTCTTCCTGCTCACCACGGCCAATAACAGGGTCAAGCTGACCCGCTTTTGCGCGTGCCGTTAAATCGGTTCCGAACGTCCCGAGAGCACCCTTACGAACCGGCTGTTTCTTCGGCTTCACCTCTTCGTCGGTCGACGTGTATCGATCACCGTTCCGATCAAGGTATTCCTCCAATTCAGATACGATTTCTGGAATGTTCGCATCCATGTCACGTAGCAACACAGTTGCACGAGCGTTTTTCTGACTCAAAATACTATAAAGAATATGTTCCGTTCCAAGGAAGTCTTGGTTGAATTCTTGGGCGATATCCCAGCTCATTTTCAATGTCAGCTTGGCTGTTTCACTCAAACTTTTGGTTGTAATACCACCGACGATTGCCGAAACCGGTGCTGCATCCAACGCTGTTTGAGCACGATCAAGTGTGATACCTGCGTCAGCTAATATTTTTGCCCCCACTGACGCGCCCTGCGCCATCACACCGAGCAAAAGGTGCTCGGTACCTATATAGTGACTACCGTAGCCTTGAGCGATTAATGTTGCATGGTGCAAGCTGGTCCGAGCGTTCTCGGTAAGATGTGAAATAAATTCAGTGAAATCATCGGACATATAACTATTATCCATCCTCCTGTTAGTCAAGTGCAAGCACTTTATGCGCATTACTTACTAAAGTAATTATAATAAAAATTAGCACTCGGGTCAAGCGAGTGCTAATTCTTTACTATGACATGTTATTTGTCAGTATTTTCTTCTAACGCGTCAAGCAAGCTATCTTCAATATTCTTGCGTGGACCTTTGTCGGCTGCCTGAGCGACCGCCTGTTCGATATCAAGTTCATAGCCAGTTAAACGGCTTGCGAGACGAACATTTTGTCCGCCGCGACCGATAGCAATTGACTGCTGGTCTTCGTTGACGTAGACAGTTGCACGCTTGTCGGCTTCTTTGATTTCAACTTTTTGCACCTCAGCTGGACTAAGGGCGTTTTTAATAAATTGTTCGAGGTTTTCGTCATATGTGACGATGTCGATTTTTTCCTGATCACCAACTTCATTCATGACCGCCTGGACGCGGGTTCCGTGACCACCAACGAAGGTACCTACCGGATCAACACCCGGGACGGTGCTTGCAACAGCTAATTTCGTACGACGGCCAGCTTCGCGGGCAATTGCTTTGATCTCGACTGCACCAGTTTCAAGCTCAGGAACTTCTTGGCTAAAGAGATATTCGATGAATGACTCACTTCCGCGACTAAGGATAAGCTGCGGGCCACGGTTTTCACGTTCGATGTCTTTGATCAGTACTTTGATGCGGCTACCGACGCTGTAGAATTCACCCTGGATTTGTTCGCTCTGAGGAATGATTCCACTTGCCTTACCGACTTCGACACGAACGACACGAGGTTCGACACGTTGCACGGTGCCGTTGACAACTGTGCCGATTTTATCTTCGTATTCACCGAGAACAACTTCGCGCTCTGCTTCACGGAGGCGTTGCAAGACGACTTGTTTTGCGGTTTGCGCTGCAACACGACCAAAGCTAGAAACTTCGTATGAATCTTCGATGATATCACCAAGCTCGGCGTCCGCCTTTTCTTTACGTGCGTCTTCCAGGCTAATTTCGTGTGCGTCGCTTCCGACGACTTCTACAACTTCACGGCCAACGAAGACTTTTGCAGTACCGTCTTTGACATTTAGTTCACTGCGGACCTCTTGATCGCGCTCACCGTTGTCACGGCGCCATGCAGCAGCAATTGCTTGTTCGATGACAGACATGACAACATCTTCCGGCAAGTTCTTTTCGTCGGCAATTGTACGGACAGCTAACGTGAGCTGCTTTAAGTTTAATTCATCCATAATATTTCAATCCTTTCTGATTAAAAAATCCGACCTGCCGGCCGGAATGTACTGTTTTAAGTATACCTACGTATGGTCTATTGCACAAGTGGAAAATCAGGGCAGCGACCAAGCACCGTCTTCATCGCATCTTTCTCGGGCTGCGTGACCCAAAGCGAATACTTCTTTTTGATTGCAATCTGTCGCGATACGTACTCACAGCGAAATGATTGAGCAGGTGGCAACCACGACGCCGCATCACTGTCGCTTTTTTCTTGATTCGCCGCACCATCAACCGCTAAAAGCTCGAGTGGATCATTGGCTAGTTGTTCACGCTGTTCTTTCGTTAGAAGCTGTGCACCTTTTTGCCACGCATCAGACAACGCGACGACATGGTCGATCTGCACTTTGTCACTCGCACTTCTTGAAAAAGAAATGAGCTGACCTGTATACGGATCTTGAAGCATGCCCGATTGCACCTTACAGTCATCCGACAGAACAATATCTTTCATATCCCTGTTGAGAATTATTTGACGGGTATCGCAGCCGCGCATTACCTTCCATCCGTCACCAAACTCGGAGCGAGCATAACCAGTTTTTGGGGCTCTTCCTTTTACTGGTAGTTCCTCAAGCATCAAAGCAGCAACTCCCGTCGGCGCTGTCGACTCTGAAACAGTCGTGAATTGATCGGCTGGAATGTTCGTGAGCAATAAATAAGCAACCGAAAGAACGGCAACTATGACAACTGGTATTCGGCGGCGGGTCATTCTTTTCACTCTCTTTAGCCTACGCTACTCATACTATCTCCAGCAAGAACATGTCTCGTCGGGTAAAGAATTAATTCATGACGGCGTCCATCTTCTCACGTATACTAAGAATATGAATACGATCGATCGCCTCATTACTTTATTTACACCAGAGCATTACGAATTGTCATTAACTCTCAATCGAATCGAACGCCGCTTTCACGGCATGGTAACAATTAATGGATCGCTTGCCTCAGGAGCAGCAGCTATAAAGCTCCATGCGAAAGACCTAGACATTACATCAGCTGTTATTGATGGCAAACATGCTTCATGGAGCATACAAGACGACGAACTGTACCTCACTCTTGATACGCTCATTGAAGGTGAACATACTGTGACAATCACGTTCGAAGGCATCATTACCGATCCGATGCACGGCCTCTACCCTTGTTACTATAGTCACGATGGGGTTAATAAAGAACTACTTGCTACTCAGTTTGAAAGTCATCATGCGCGTGAGGTATTTCCTTGTATTGACGAACCAGAGGCCAAGGCAACGTTTGATGTCACCCTTACTACCGAAGAAGGTGTGACTGCTCTGAGCAATATGCCTATAAAGCAGCAAGATCACCATGAAGGTCGTCTCGTCACAAGCTTTGATCGGACCCCTCGGATGAGTACGTATCTGCTTGCCTGGGTTGTTGGTGAACTTCATAAAAAAACAGCCCACACCACATCAGGAACGGAAGTCTCCGTCTGGGCAACACCAGCTCAACCGGCTGAGAGTCTAGATTTTGCGCTTGATATCGCTTGCCGGACAATCGACTTCTTTAACGATTACTTTGATACGCCGTATCCGCTACCAAAGTCAGATCATGTTGCCTTGCCAGATTTTTCGTCAGGAGCGATGGAAAACTGGGGTCTAATTACCTACCGAGAAATTGCACTGCTTGCCGATCCCACAACAACAAGTATCTCTAGCAAGCAATATGTCGCAACCGTGGTAGCGCACGAGTTAGCCCACCAGTGGTTTGGCAACCTCGTGACGATGCGATGGTGGAATAACTTGTGGCTCAATGAGAGTTTTGCAAATATGATGGAGTACGTCGCAATCAATGCACTTCATCCCGAATGGAACGTCTGGCTTGAACAAGCGAGTAACGAGAACGTTATTGCGCTGCGACGAGATGCAATCGATGGCGTTCAATCTGTGCAAACCGATGTTAGTCATCCTGATGAAATCAGTACACTCTTTGACGGCGCAATCGTATACGCCAAAGGTGGCCGGCTCCTCCGTATGCTGCAGCAATACGTAGGTGAAGATGCTTTTAGAAAAGGTCTATCTCACTATTTCAAACAGTTTGCATATGATAATACCGAAGGTGATGATTTGTGGCGTGCGATTGCCGATGCGAGTGGAAAAGATATTGTCCGACTCATGAACACATGGATTTCACAACCAGGCTATCCAGTTGTCCATATCGAGCAACACGACCAAACAGTTACGTTACAGCAAAACCAATTCTTTGTAGGCGCCCATGAACCTTCGGAAAAAACCTGGCCAATACCACTTTTTTCGACTTGCTCCGAAATGCCTGAATTACTCGATGAAAAAAAAGTCTTAGTTGAACGACATCATGACAGCCTTCTGCTATTCAACAATGAGGCCCTCGCCCACTATCTACCCCACTATGATGAAGTACTACGCGGCAACATATTACGATCGATTACCGAAGGTACACTATCAGAAATCAATCGTCTCTCGTTCCTAAACGACGCTATTCTCCTTGCCAGAGGTGGTATTTTAGAGAGCGTCGATCTTCTTCCTATCCTTGATGCTTACAAAAACGAAACAAGTGAACCGGTGTGGGGCTTAATGGCGATGACCCTCTCGGAAATGAGGAAGTTCGTAGAAAACGATGCCGACGCCGAATTAGCATTGAAAAAGCTATCATACAATCTTGCAAAAAAACAGTACGAACGACTTGGGTGGGAGCATAGTGATGGCGAATCAGATGAAGACAGTAAACTTCGAGCACTTGTTATTAGCCTCGTGCTCTACTCTGACAATGACGAAGCAATCAAAAAAGCAAAGCATCTTTACGACACACATACTATAGAAAATCTTGACCCAGAACTTCGAAGTGTCATCCTCTCGAGCGTCATTCGCCACGATCAAAGTGGCGGTGAAACAGATGTACTCTACGAACAATACGTGAAAACAACCCACGCAGATATATCCCAAGATCTCTGCGCAGCCTTAACTTCGTCGCGATCCTTAGACAAGATAAAAGAAATGCTTGAAAAGACAAAAGATTCTCGCCTTGTTCGCCCGCAAGATGTTGGGTACTGGTTTGTGTATTTCATCCGTAGCCGTCATGCGCGTGATGAAACGTGGTTATGGTTACAGCGAAACTGGGATTGGGTGGAAGAAACTTTTGCCGGTGACAAAAGTTACGATACATTTCCACGCTATGCTGCCTCGGGCCTCGTCACACCGCAGCAACGAGATGAGTATAAAACCTTCTTTATGCCGAAGCGTTCAATTACTGCCCTAACAAGGGTCATCGACCTAGGAGTTAGCGAGATTGATGCCAGAGTAACATTGATTGCGAAGGATGGGCCAGCTGTCGCGAATTACCTCAAGCATCAGTAATCTATTGATTGCCAGATAATATCGGTCGTGCCATCAACCCCTGCCCACGCGAGACGTGGTTCAGCTTGGATATTTTGAGCTGCAATGTAGCAAGAAGCAGCAAAAATCATTTGCCTGATTTTTGTATCTGTTAATGCATCCATCGGACTACCATATTGCCTATTTTTTCTATACTTTACTTCTGTAAAATAATAGACGCTATCTTTGGTAGAAATGATATCAATTTCGCAGCGTCTTGTTTTCCAATTACGCTCAACAATCACGTGTCCATTCGCCTCTAAGTACCGTGCCGTCACGTCTTCGGCGATAGCGCCACTATTTTTCACCGTTGAGACCGCGCTTATCACCGAGTCTTTATAGGCCGCAAGTGGTGCAAAGCTAAGTCGATGTAATGGCGTGACGCCAAGCTGCTCAATAGCACTTCGATGGGCAGCGGTTCCATATCCAGCATGAGATGCGAAGTTATAGCCAGGGAACGTTTGATCTTGATGAGACATGAAAGTATCCCGGGCGACTTTCGCAATAACTGATGCAGCCGAAACGGCCGGTATGAGCAGATCGGCTTTTGGAAGTGTCGTGACGAACTCTCCTTTGCGTGTGCCATGTAAAAAGTTTATCGTCCCATCGATAATAATTTCGTGATATGGTATCGTTATCTGCTCAATGGCACGGCGTGTTGCTAGTCTTAGCGATTCAGAAAGTCCGATTTCGTCCAATTCATCAGCGTGGACCCATCCCAATCCGTAGCCTAGTGCAGTTTCTCGTATAAGTGGATCGAGTGCTTCACGGCGCTTCTTTGTCAATTTCTTGCTGTCTGTCAAACCGTCAATCGTGCAGTTGTCGGGAAGAATGACAGCGGCAACAACCAACGGTCCCGCCCATGGCCCACGGCCAACTTCATCAATTCCGACTATCATATCGTTCTTAGTATACCTGTACAAAATTAATTATAAATAAAAAGCCCTTGGCGTTACCAAGGGCTTTTTATTGAAAACTCATTTACTTCTCAGCGTGTCGCGCTTCAACCTCAGCCTGCTTTGCAGCAAGTTCAGCGTCTTCAGCGGCCTTGTCGGCAGCTTTTGCGTCTGCAGCAGCTTTCGCTTCTTCTTTCAAGCGAGCAGCTTCCTCTTCGGCGTGCAGATCCCGAATATCGTTAACGGCCTCACGGTCAAAGTTAACTGCTTTAAGGCGAGCACTCTTACCACTTCGATTACGAAGGAATGAAAGGTAGTTGCGGCGAACTTTTGAACGACGAACAATTTCTACCTTTTCGACGAGTGGGCTGTGGAGCAAGAAGCTCTTTTCGACACCAACACCACTGGCAATCTTACGTACTGTGATACGTGCAGTGTGCGACGACGAACGGTCGACACGAATAACAACACCTTCAAAGATCTGAATACGCTCTTTGTTACCTTCTTTAATTTTTTGGTGCACACGGACAGTGTCACCGCTTTTGGCGTCGACGACAGCTGGCTTGAGCTGCTCGGCGTTTACTTTCTGAATAAGTGCAAAACTCATAGGATTTAATCTCGTTTGTACCAGTTCTGCGATGAGGTTAGCCACATAGTTGTATTGCTACGGCTCCAACCTTACAGTATCCGGTGGTTTATATATACAATCAGTGGTTGATTATACCAGTTATACGTTAATTTGGAAAGTATCTTCTCTGTTAAATAACGCGATTGACTTCTTCTAGCGTCGTTTCTCCGCGCAAGGCCGCGAGAACACCGTGTTGCTGCAACGTCACCATACCCTGCTGACGAGCGGTCTTTTCAATTGATTCAGCGTGCACGTCCTGAATATCACCACGTAGGTATTTCTGAATTTCATCATTTACGACCATTTGTTCCATGATGACAATGCGACCAGAGTAGCCGAACGGAGATGTCTCGCTGCTCACCGGACGCCATAACTGGCATGAGTCAATATCGGGTGTATCAACGTGACTTGGAAGATCAGCCAGAATATCGCGCATCCATTGCTTCGTTGATTCATCAGGAGTATAGGCTTCCTTCGAAGCATCATCAAGGCGGCGGACTAAGCGCTGCGCAATCACCAGTCTTATAGCCGAGCTAAAGATCGGGTTGACACCGATTAGATCGATCATACGACTGAAGGCAGCTGATGTCGAATTAGCATGGAACGTTGACAGGACAAGGTGTCCGGTGATGGATGCCTGGATAGCCGTTCGTGCAGTATCACTATCTCGGATCTCTCCAACCATGACAACATCTGGGTCGAGGCGAAGAACGGACCGTAGGTGATCAGCAAAACTCTGTCCACCAGTCGTATCGACCGGTATCTGTGAAATGCCACTGACACTATATTCAACCGGATCTTCCAGCGTAATAAGTTTTCGGTCAGGCGTATTAAGCGCACTGAGCATACTGTATAGCGTCGTTGACTTACCGCTTCCGGTCGGACCGACCATCAGTACCATACCGCGAGGATGACTAATTACTTCGTCTATTTGATGTCGCTCGGTTTCTTCGATACCAAGTCGGTCAAGATTGAGCATTGATTCGTCATAGTTAAACAATCGTATGACAGCATCCTGACCATACAGTGTTGGTACCATTTCGATACGCATGTTCAACGTGTGGGAACCTTCCGAATCAGCAATTTCTTTTTGCAAATGACCGGACTGCGGCTCATTCGCAGCGGTTGATAGATTAGCACGAGAAGCAAGCGCCCCGAGGATAACGCGATATCGATCTGAAGCTAGTTCGGCAACAGCATGAAGTGCACCATCGACACGCAATCGAATACGTATACCGTTTCGTTGATTTTCAATATGAATATCACTCGCGCCTAGCTTGTCGGCCTGCTCAATTAGGTAATCGAATACTTTATCACTCGAGACGGAGTTGAGCGTTTCACTGACTTTTTCCAACGTGACACTGTCGCCGGCTTTAGCAATTTCGATATCATCATAGTGAACAACGACCGGCGGATCGTATCGATTCATCAGTATATTGTAGCCACTAGTGCTAATTAGAGAGAAAGCGACATTTTGGGCACGAGCCGCGTATTCGCTGCTCAACTCCTTCAAAAATGACTGCGGCGTTTGTGTCGTGACACCAAATTGCCATGTTTGTGAATCACCTCCGATGCGAAGAGGGACGATTCGCCTTCCATGCATCGTCTCGACGGAAACAACATCTTCGACAAGGTCAATCGTTTCATCAATCCCACGAGTATCAAGATATGGGAGTCCAAGGATAGCTGCGCGTTGCCTCGTTGACGCTTCGTCTTGTTCGCGAAATCGCGCTTGTACATTATCCTCGTTCATTGCTTTCATCGTATCAGAAAACACAAGCATTTTATAGTGGTATAATGCCAATGATGCCTGAAATTATCGTTATCGCCCATAACATTCGATCGACCCATAATGTCGGTGCTCTCTTCCGTACGGCCGAGGGGTTTGGTGTGAGGAAGGTTCTCCTTAGCGGCTATACACCCTATCCAAGACAGGATAACGATACGCGCCTCCCACATATTTATGAAAAGATAACAAATCAGATACACAAGACCGCTCTCGGTGCTGAAACGATGGTGCCGTTCGAATATACCGAAACGCTCGATCTTGAGACCTTAAAAAAAGACGGCTATCGGATTGTGGCACTTGAACAAGATGATCAATCGATACCAATAAAGACGTATAGCTTCGATGGCAAACTTGCGCTGCTACTTGGCGAAGAGGTAGAGGGCATTAGCCAAGACCTCATCAACCAATGTGATGACATCATTGAAATTCCAATGGTTGGTCGTAAGGAATCCTTCAACGTCAGTGTTGCGGCCGGTATCGCCCTATATTCGTTGAGCGATTTATAGGCAACACTATTTCAAAACGACTGCGTCTTCACCAACAATCTTGACAAGCTTCCCTATCAATACATCGTCTGAATCTACCCGAAACGGCATCTTGATTGCTGATTTTTTATCATGACCAAGAACAAGAATGATGTCACTCGCACCTGGATGGTTACTACAGGCTTGCTTGAGGGCCACAAGGAGTGTTTGATCATCTGGGTTTTTCACATGAACATAGACTTTCTTGATCGGCACTGCTTCTGCGACCGTATATGTAACGGAGGCTTCCTTCTTTTGAGAAACCGGTTCAGCAACGGTTTTCTTTTTATGTGCAGGCAAACGACGACCGGCCTTTGGAGCGGCCATTTTTTGGCCGTGTGATTCATAGCTACGGAGCTCTTCGTCGTCAATAATTTGGATTTCATCTGATATCATTTTGACATCTGAAGTAACATTGCCCTCTTTGTCTCGAGCACTCACCTTCCCAGAGACGCGAATGACTGCATCCTGCACCAGGTGTACACCAGTTTGTTCAAATAGATTTGGGAATACAATGACTTCTGCTTCAGACGATTTGTCTTCGAGCTTCACGAATGCCATTTTTGTACCACTTTTCGTAATAATTGTCCGGACTGCCGTGATAATCCCACCAATCGTCAGTTTCTTTCCGTCTAGTCCAGCGGTCATTTCGGCAATAGGAATCGTCTGCTCACTAAAGTAGGTTTCATAGTTATCGAGTGGATGAGCGCTAATATAGAGCCCGAGCAACTCTCGTTCCCACGTCAATCGCTCCTTATCAGTATGTTTCACCGGAGCCTCCTGTAGCTGAACGGTCGGCTGAGCAATGGCTGCATCCATCATGCCGCCAAACAAATCAGTTTGCCCGCTCAGAGCCTCCTTTTGCAACTTTGACGCAAAGGCCTGAAGCATCTCAAGATTGAACAAGAGGTCCGATCGATCCGCCATTGCGTCAAACGCGCCTGTCTTGATCAATG
>CAJYIP010000029.1 GCA_913775275.1 Patescibacteria group bacterium
GTCGACACGCGGGCTTGGGTTATTTCTCCCAGTTGCGGATTGTATCGGTGCCGTTCTCTACGATCCATCCAATGCGGTCGTTGCCCTTGCGCACCTCGGAAGACACAGTCTTGAGCAACATGGCGCTCTCCGTATTGTGGAATACCTCGTCCAGACACATGGCACTCGACCAAGTGACTTAAAGATATGGCTGACTCCTGCCGCCGGCAAAGATGTCTATAAGATATGGAAACTTGATAACAAAGGAATGAAAGAAGCTGCTCTGGAACAATTTGCAAAAGCGGGGGTTCATCCGCATCAAATTGATGACAATCGAGCCGAAACAACTAATGATCCGAATTACTATTCATACAGCGAGTTTCTAAAAGGCTCGCGAAGCAATGATGGTGACCACGCAATTTTTGCGATGATCCGTTAAATTAAGCCACTCTGTTCGATTGCATCGACCACTTTTTTTGTTCCAATAATAAACTCATGGCGATCAACACCTGACTCATCATCATATTGCAACATGACGGCACCTGCCTCTTCAGCTAATAGTACGCCGGGCGCATTATCATACGCACCCATACCGGTACGCAGCGCAACGGCGCCGTCTATTTTTCCTTCAGCTAGCATAGCGTAGGTATGACCTGCGCCACCCATCGGTAATAAAGAACGTATGCCGAGTGCATTCGTCGCTTCACGAATGTGCCCGAAAATTTCACGGCTGAACGAATACATCACCAAGTTACCTGGCTCACGTTCGTCATTAACATGAATCGGCTGACCATTCTTAAATGATCCACCACCCTTTGTGGCAGTGTACGTAACATCCATAACAAAATCGTATATCACAGCAGCAATGGTTTGACCGTTTTCAATTAACGCTGCCATATTGGTCGAATAATGAAGTCCTCGAATGAAACTTGACGTCCCATCGATCGGATCAACCAGCCAGTATCGTTCACGACTTCCATGAAGCCCCGTTTCTTCACCCTCAAAGCCAAGTTCAGGAAATGCTTGTTCCAGTGCAGCGCACACTGCATTCTCAACCTTGACGTCCCACTCAGTTACGGGCGAGTGATCGCCTTTTCGAGTAAATGGTACATTACCAAATACGGCCAGAAGGTCTGACCGTAGTGAATGAAACGTTTCAATCACAAGATTGACTGACGCCGTCACGTCATCTTGCGTCATATTATTTTTCGTTCCAACGCACAATAGATTCGCGAATGATTTCTTTCGCCTCTTCCGCGTCGCCCCAACCCTTCACGATTGTCGAACCTGGCTTTTTCAAGTCTTTATAATGAGTAAAGTGGTGCTCAATCTGCTGAATTAGTCGCTCAGGAAGATCAGCAAGAGTGTTAATTGCATTTCCCGTGTGACGGTCATCGGCCGGGACAACGACGACTTTATCGTCGATCTCACCATCGTCCTCGAACTTCATGACACCGATAATCTTTGCTTCGAGAAAAATACCCGTTATTAAAGGCTGGTCCGTAATGATCAGTGCATCGAGTTCATCGCCATCTTCATCAAGCGTCTGCGGGATAAAGCCATAGTTTGTCGGTTTGGCAAAAATCGCTGGTTCGACACGATCAAGCTGGAAGGCTGCGAGATCACGATTCCATTCAATTTTGTGGTTACTACCAGTTGGGATTTCAATAACAACATTCACGATGCCGTTTTCATAGTCGCCAGGTGTAAGGATTTTATTAAAGTCTGCCATCATCTCTCCTTTGTTATGTTGCATGTCTTCTCTGGACATTTTAGCAGTTTTTTCAAAACAACGGTATAATCACTAATGAATGAACCTCAAGCTTATATCGCCGACCGAGTACATCTCGCAGGCATCGGCCGCGATCGACTTGGCGCATCACCGCGTTTCTTTGATCGCTATGGTTATTGCTGACCATCCGTCGACACATCAGTTGATCGAGTCCTTGATTGCCGCCGCACAACGCGGTCTTACTGTTCATGTTGCTGCCGATATATTTACATACGGTGAAGTAAGCGGCAGCTTCCTTCCACTACGCTATGACAAAAAAGGCTCGCGGGCCGCAACGACGATGGCGCGTCGCCTCAAAGCAGCGGGAGTAAAATTCCACTGGCTCGGCAAAGGTCGCGTCACCCTTTTCAACGGTCGCACGCATAGTAAATGGTGTGTCGCAGACGACACGGTGTTTACATTCGGTGGGGTCAACGTGTATCAGGAAGGTATTGAACATATTGATTACATGTTTAGAACTGACAGTAAAGACCTTGCCGACACACTCGTTAACGAACAGATGCGCATCCAGCGCGTCGAACGTTCAGCGGAAAATTATCCGAGCCACCGCCAATCATTCGACAGCTTTACGGCACTTTTCGACGGTGGTATTATTGGTCACTCAATCATCTACAAACGGGCCTGTGAACTTGCGAAACAGGCAGTCGATATTACTTTCGTATCGCAATATTGCCCAACAGGAAAGCTTGCTCGTATTTTGAAAACAAAACCGTATCTCCTCTATTTCAACCGTCCCGAGCAAGCATCTGCGCTCAATCGGGCGCTCCTTTGGTTTTCACGAACAGTTAGTGGACTACGAACTGATTATAAAAAGGCAACGTACCTTCACGCAAAATACATCATCTTCACCTTACCGGATGGTTCGAAAACGGCTCTGTCCGGGTCACATAACTTTGCTTATACGGGTGTTCTATTCGGAACAAGGGAGATCGCCCTAGAAACAAAAGATCCAGCTATTATTTCACAGCTGGAATCTTTTACGAAACATCACGTCGCTTAGCGATTGAGGTTATCGAGGTATTCGCGGATAGACAAAGCCGCTGCCGCACCTTCGCCAACGGCACTCGCGATCTGCATGGTCGCACCACTACGGACGTCTCCACTTGCAAAGATACCTGGAATAGAGGTCTCGAGATGTGCATTCGTCTTGATGAGACCTACCTCGTCAAGTTCAATGCCACTTCCTTCGAGGAAACCTGTATTCGGAGAGAGGCCGACGAACACGAAGACACCGTCGGTATCAATCGCAATAGGATTACCATCTTTGATTGCCTTTACCTGCGATACTCGACCATCCGTCGAGACAATTTCTTCTGTCGTCGTGTTCAAGTGAACTGTCACCTGTCCGCTGTCGATGTACTGTTGCATATCATGCTGCAAAACGTCGCTGGCACGAATGTCGCTTCGGACTAATAGGTCTATATGAGTTGCATAGCGCGTTAAAAAGATCGCTTCTTGAAAAGCTGAATTGCCACCACCGATAACAACAAGTCTTTTTTCACGATAAAACGCACCATCACAGGTTGCGCAATAATGGACGCCGCGTCCGTACAGTTCGGCTTCGCCGGGAACGCCAATCTTTTTGTAATCGCTTCCTGTTGCGATCAGAACGGTTTTTGCTCGAACATCAGAGCCATCGACGGTCACGACCTTTATATCGCCATCAGTTGCGATAGCGTCAACTTGACCGAATTCAATATGTGCACCGAATCGTTCAGCTTGTTTTTCAAGATGACCAGCTAGTGTCAGACCTTCAATTCCATCCGGAAAGCCGGGATAGTTATCGACCATATCAGTAATTGCCGCTAACCCTCCTATAGCACTTTTTTCATATAAGACGGTGTCGATGTCTTCGCGAGTTGTGTAAATTGCCGCCGCAAGAGAGCTTGGTCCAGCACCAATCATGATGACATCTCGAATGTTTTCTTCCATAATCCCCTATCCTGTTACTATATCCAGTATAGCATTTACTGTGCTTGCGCTGGTTGAATTGAATTTATTTTGACGTAAAACTGCAATGGCGCATTCGCAGGAATTGTTGGTGGCGACCCAGCTGCACCGTATCCCTTGTCGGCCGGAATCGTCAATTTGACCAGTGACCCTACTTTTTGTCCAGCCAGACCTTCGGTCCATCCTTTGATCACCTGCTGCAAAGAAAATGTCACCGGCGCATCGGCAGTATTTTTCACTTTCGAGCTATCAAAAATCTTCCCGTCACTCAACCACCCCGTGTAACTCGCATTTATCGTACTAGTAGCGCTCACGGCTTCGCCAGTTCCTTCTGAAATAACATCAGTCTTCACTGCTGTAGCACTTGCTGCATCAAATGGAGCGACCGTCTGACCATCAATTGCCTCGAGAGAGGCCAGGCGCTCAGTCTGCTGCTTCTGATATTCTTCCAAGAGGCGCTTTTGATCCGCCTGCTGCCTTGAAGTGGATTGCTGTTGATTCTGGTTAGACAGGACAATTGCGACGAATGATGCGACTGTTCCGACGGTCATAGCGACAGCAATGATCCATATACCAATCCGTTGAGCTCGTGATGTTGACATATTAAACTATCTCTCCTTTTAATTTGTTTTGAACTGACTTGCTCACTTGCTCGATATATTCGGTCGCCTCTTGACCGACAAGTGTTCTATCATTTGCCTTGAGCGTAAATCGAACAGTAATATTTTTCGTGTCACTCTCTGACATGTGATACAGATCAAGCGGCGCTGTCGCAACGGTTATTTCAGAGACGGGCGCTTGCTTATCAATAACGGTCATCAGTGCATCGTATGTCACCGTCACCGGAACCCGGAAGCAAACATCTCGTTCGATTGCGGGGTACCGACTGTCGGCTATATAACGAGCTGGTGCTGCTTCGGCTAAGTGATGCAGGCTACGAGGAGATACTTCAAATCCAGCAATGGACGTTGGTAACTTGAAGTTCTTGGCGACGGATCGTTTAAACTCACCGATGACACCGATGCGAACAGTTTTATCCGCATTCCATACACGAGCACTACGTTTTGGCTCGAATGGTTGCGTGACAGGATAATCAGTGTCTGCCTCTAACGTTTCATACACAAATACCGTCCCTAATTCTTTCGCAATGTACTCCAAGTACTGTTTTGCTTCATAAAATGCCGATCCGTCTGCAGATTGCAGTCGAGCAATAACAAATCCAAGACTATCAATCTCTTTTGGCACAGCTTCATCCGTAAGGTCATGACGCTTCGTATGAAATTTATTCAATTCAAAAAGTGCGAAATGGTCAAAACCGGCTTTTACGTTCGGATGGATAGCCGTCAGAAGACTCGGTATGAGACTTTGACGGTAATATTGAAGCTCAGGACTAATACTATTCGTAATGCGGTACGCATCAGCCTGTTTTTGCCCAGCTTTTTGCATCGTGTCTCCGTGAATGAAGCTATACGTCAGTACTTCATTTGCTCCAGCTCGAACAAGCGTCTTACGCAAACGGGCCCGTAACGCGTCAAACGGACTAGGCGTGACAGCAGAGAACGTTCGGATTGGTAACATCGGAGTGATTTCGTCGAATCCACGTAAACGACCAATCTCTTCAATGACGTCTTCAACAATAGTGATATCATGCCGCCAGTACGGAACCGAGACAACGAGCGCATCGCCATTCATACGTGTCGGCATCTCAACGTTACCAAGAATTTCGACACAATCGAGTGCGCTTAAATCAGTACCGAGTAAGCGGTTGACCCGGTTAAGTGACACTTCTATTTCTAAAGCGCCTCTCTTGCCTGGGTAATCTTCCGTCACGACACTCGACACGCGGGCGCTCGCTAAATCGTTAAGCATGCTGGCTGCTTGATTAAGCACCGGAATACCAAGTGGCGCTGGAATACCCTTGGTGAGGCGCGTAATTGCCTCCGAAAAGATACCGTGGCGCATCTGAACAGCCCGTAAATCAAATAGGTTGAATGTTGCACACTCGAGAAGAATACGTTGAGTCGATGCGTCGATCTCCGTATCTGCACCACCCATCGCACCAGCCAAGCCTACTGCAACATCACCTGCCGCAATCACCGTATCGGCATCCGTGAGCGTCAAAGTACGACCGTCAAGAATAGCGAGCTCTTCGCCAAGACGAGCTTTACGAACACGCACCTCATTCACACCGCCGGAAACTTGGAGAAACTTATCATAGTCGTAGGCGTGAAGCGGTTGTCCAGTCAAAAGCATCAAGTAGTTCGTCACATCAACAATTGCGTTAATCGGCCGCATGCCACTTCGCGAGAGATAGGTTTGAATATCGAGCGGTGATCCCGCCGATTCAAGTGCGCCAGAGAGAACAATCGCGGAAAAACGATCAGACAACTGTGTATCTTCAATAATGACCCGTGGTGCTTCGACGGCCTCACCCTCAACTGACGTTGTTGACTGTAAATGAGTCAACCACTCAGGAGTATGGAAAGCTATTCCTTGAATACCGGCAACTTCACGCGCAAACCCAATAATACCGAATGTATCAGGCCTGTGAGTTAAAGATTTGTTTTCGATATCAAGAAGATAGTCGTCTAATTCATAGACTTTTGCGAACGAAGAGCCTGGCTCTACCTGCTTATCAACCTCAATAATACCGCGATGATCATCGTACAGATCAAGTTCCTTCGCGCTTGCGAGCATGCCATTACTCATATAGCCGCGTAGCTTGCGCGCACCAAGAACAAATGGTTCCGTGTCGCCAAAAGTCTCAGGCACGGTACTACGAGGCGGCAACCATGCCGCACTCATTCCAGCATGAACGTTTGGTGCACCACAGACAACTTGAATCAAACCGCGCTCATCACGTTCGACGTCCTGCCAGACACCGCCATCGTCGATTTTCGTGAGGTTGAGATGATCTGAATTTTCGACAGGACCACACTCAACTACTTTTACGATAATAACGTCCTGATATTTCTCCGCCAAAGGTATAACCTGCTCGATCTCAACGAGTCGCTCACCAATAAGCTTCGTTAACTCATCGATTGAGACGGTAATATCAGTATATTTTTTCAGCCAGTTAACGGAAATAATCATGCGAACTTCCTCAAGAAGGTTAATTTTGCTGACTCGAAATGACGGAGGTCTTCAATGCCGTATTTCAACATGACAAGTCGCTCGACACCACCACCCCACGCAAAGCCGCTGTATTCATTCGGATCAATGCCGGCGGTTTCGAGAACGTTCGGATGGATCATACCGCACCCCAACATCTCAAGCCACTCGCCAGGCTTTCCGCCAAGCGCGGCGGGCTTTTCAATAGCAAACTCGAGACCTGGTTCAGTAAATGGAAAGTAAGCTGGCTGAGTTTTAATTCGCAGTTGCTGACCATAGTACGCCTCAAAAAAGCTACGGAGCGTTCCCAGCATTTCACCCAATGTCGCTGTCTTGCTCACAAAAACACCTTCAACCTGGTAGAACGTGTGCTCATGCGTGGCGTCAACATCCTCGTTACGGAAGACACGACCATAGCTAATCGCAGCGATAGGTGTACCAGCCTCAAGGTCGGCCCGCCCGTTTTTAAGAATACGATGTTGCATCGTACTCGTATGAGCGGGTGGTATAAAGCCCTCTTCGGTCCGAAACGTATCATAGCCATCACGTGCCGGGTGGTTTTCAGGGAAGTTCAGTGCTCCAAACATATGAAAGTCGTCGTCTATCTGTCGAGATTCAATCGCTTGAAAGCCCATGCGAGTAAAGATATCAATTACTACTTCAAGCTCAGTTGTCAATGGATGTTGTGTTCCTTGGGTTGTCGGGAGGAGAGATGGTTGATGGGTATTAAGGTCCCAAGGAGCCGTCACATCAAGGGCGACAATCTTCGCCGATTCTGCCTGCTCTTCACGTTCGGTGATTGCCTGCTCAAGAATAGCCTTCATATCGTTCAATGATTTTCCGAACGGACCACGCTCTTCGGCTGGCAGCGTCGCGATCGTGCCATATAACTGCTTTAATTCTGGTGATTTTAGGACGTCTCTCGGTACATCTACCGTCTGGACACGCTCAAGCAAGTCGCGTTGGATCGTCTCGATACTATTGTTTGACATAACTAGTGTTTAGTATACCATGGAGGTTCTATTGTTGGTTCATTGCCATTGCTAATAACCACACCAGTGCAACGACCGCAGCGATGACAATCAAGATCCATACCCATGCAAGTGACGTCGTCGTTTTCGTTCCTTTGATAAACTGCGAATCATCAACCCCATCCGGCAGGTCATCTGGTTTTGGCAGACGCGCTTTCGCTTGTAGCTCAGCAGCTACTCTTTTTTGTAATTCTGAACGAGTGTCATTTTGCTTTAGATGAAGAGACATATGAATTATTATATCACCCTCATCAGATACACGGTTATGCTACAATGAAGTCACGTTCACTAATGTTCACCCACAAGGAGGGAACCACAATGGCTACGAAGAAAGCCGCTTCAACGACAAAGAAGCAGCCGGTCAAAAAAATAAGTCCGGCAAAAACAACAACGACTGTCACGACCCTACAGGCTGAGCCGACGACACCAGTTTCAACAGGTCTTGGCGCTCGCGTCAGTCAATCAATTCGCACATTTGATCTGTGGCGAGCACTCGCAGCAGAACTAATCGGTGCATTCCTACTCGCAGGCATCGTACTCGTTAGCCGTGGCGAACCACTTTTTGTCCTATTTGGACTCGTTGGTGTCGTCTTGCTAGTAGGTGCTGTTTCTGGTGCACATGTTAACCCGGCAGTTACTATCGGTGCATGGGTGACACGTCGTATCGGATGGCTTCGTGCTGTTGGATACATTGCAGCACAGCTACTAGGTGCAGCGCTTGCATTCGTCGTCTTTTCATCGTTCATAGCTGGTGCACCTGAAGTCAGCCAACAAGCTGCCGCCTTTGGTCAACAAGCAGCGACATTGTTTAAGGCTGCTGAATACACTGCATACGAAGGTAAAGAATGGTTCGTCTTCTTTGCAGAGCTACTTGGTGTTGCAATCCTAGGATTTGCTTACGCTGCTGCAAGTCGAGCAAAAGAAACGTTGTCACGCGCCTTTACTATTGGTATCGGCCTGTTCATCGGCTTGATGTTTGCCGTTATCGCAACTGGATATGTCGGAGCAACTGCCGCACTCAACCCAGCTGTCGCTATCGCAACCCAAGCATACAGCTTCGATCACCTATGGACATTTGCTATTTATGCAATTGCTCCTGCAATCGGTGGTGCCGCTGGTTTCGTTCTTCACGACGTTCTCAACCCACGCCGTTAAAGTTCGCACCAATTAAAAATAACCCCGCTTCATCAGCGGGGTTATTTTTTAGTCATCTTGCTGTGGTCTATCGACAAGTAATGGCTCAACACTCTTATTCGAGCCAGCGATCTTTACAACGTCCGTATCGATTTTTGATAATTCTTTATGGGCACTATTGTAATGATTGACTGTGGTCGAAAGTGATTTACCGAGCTTATTCATGAAGCTATCGAATGCTGAAATGTGTCGGCCCAACTTACCTACTTGAATCTGGATGTCTTTTGCTTGCTCCTCGATCTGAAGGCTCCTGAGTCCTTGGAGGACTGTCTGTAAATAGGCCATAAAGCTGGTCGGACTGACAATAATCACCTTTTTTTCGCGGAAAGCATACTCGATGAGGTCACGAGCACTCGACCCTGTACCAACATCACCAATAAGCAAATCATAATAGAGTGATTCACTTGGAATAAACATAAATGCAAAGTCCATTGTTTTTTCATTCGGTCGGATGTACTTACTCGTTTCATCGATACGCCCTTTTAGGTCTATCCGGACTTTTTTCAACCATTCTTCACGTTCAGCTTTAGTCGAGGTTGCAACCATACGATTATAGTTTTCCAGGCTAAACTTACTATCGACTGGAAGAATTTGACCTTTGTCGAGATAGACGACCGCATCCGCTATAATCCCATCAGCAAAGCGATATTGCATCTTAAAGTTCTTAGTCGGCAAAATATTTGATAATACCGATTCAAGATAATATTCACCAAACACACCACGCTGCTTTGGATTTTGTAAAACGTTCTGTAATGTTTTTAATTCGTCAGCGACATCGACAACACGCCTATTTGTTTCGTCCAACTTCGTGAGACGTTGCGATACATCACTCACCAACTTGACACTTTCACTTAGCTGCCGTTGCAAAGAAGTCTGCATATGCACGGCATTTCGCTCCATTTTGTCGCCCAAATTATTTTGAAGCGACATGATCGTGCGGTTTAACTCTGTGACATCGGCCTTAATCATCTCAACACCTGACTGGGAATCATTTGATTTCAGCTTGATTACTATAACAATGAGAGCGACGACCAACCCAACGATAATGATACCGAGCACAACTAATAAGACACTTTCCATAGCCTTAGTATAGCACTGCTATCAGATCAGCATAAGCGCGATACGCAGAACAATAGCAACAATAGCAGCAGTTGCAATTGATACCACTGTGGAGTGATATCGCGCAATCCAACTAAACAATGTATAAGCCAATGCATACACCACGATCGCCCATCCGAGTGATTCCAGCCAGAATAACCCAAGCGCCCATTCCCCCAATGGC
>CAJYIP010000030.1 GCA_913775275.1 Patescibacteria group bacterium
CAGAAAGTTGCATTCCAGCTTGAGCTTTACCGCTCGCCGTTGAATCCAACTTTCTGTGAGTCATTCTTGACTCAGACATGCACATTATAATGATCTGATTTGATAACAGTTAACAACTCGGCAACAATGTTTATCAATTATGTTCAACGTTTTTAAATTAATTTGATTTTGTCTGCGAGATAAATCAAGAAAAGGAGAAAGATATGAGTACAATTAATTCACTCATTCGTCGTGCTCCAAAGCGTTTTTCAGCTGTTGTCGCAATGATTGCTGCCGCAATCATTGTTCCAGTTGCTGTTTACGCCTGGGGTCCAAACCGTGAAACTTTCACGATTGAAAAACCGAGCGATCACGTTCAGTTTAACTCGATCACTAACAACCCTAACATTGGTGACGAACGTAACTTCGTTGGTATCCGTGAAGTTGGCTCTGCTAACACATGGTACGACGACATGACTGTTCAAGAAGGTAAAGAATACTTTGTCCGTATGTACGTTCACAACAACGCAGCTTCAAACCTGAACCTCGTTGCTGAAAATGTCACAGCAAAGTTCAACCTACCAACAACAACTGGTAAATCAGTTCAAGTCAACGGCTTCCTGAACGCAAGCAACGTCGGTGCAGATGGTAAAGGCAACAAAGGTGCCTTCGCAGAAGTATACGACCACGCAACTTTCAAGAGCGACCGTGATTTCAACGTCGCATACATCAAAGACAGCCTAAAGTACGAAAACAACAAGTTTGGTGCTAATGGTACTGCTCTTCCTGAAAGCATTTTCACAAGTGCTGGTGCGAAGCTCGGTTATGACAAACTTGACGGCAAGATCCCTGGCTGCTTTGAATACGCCGGATACGTTACTTTCAAAATCAAGCCACAGTTTGCAAAAGAAACCAACTTCACTATGACGAAGATGGTTAGCAAGCACGGCGCTAACAAGTGGGAAAAATCTTACAAAGCACAACCAGGTGAAAAGGTAGACTTCTACCTCGGATACCAGAACACAGGTTCAGTACAGCATGATGATGTCACCTTCCGCGACACATTGCCAGCTGGACTCAGCTACGTAAACGATGACAAGGCTCCAACGACATGGAACAACGCAAGTAAGCGTGATGTCCGTGTTAGCGGCAACAACCTCGTTAACAATGTAGGTGTCAATGTTGGTTCATACGCACCGAAAGCTAACGCTTGGGTCGTATTTACCGCAACAACACCTGCAAAAGACAAGCTCGAATGTGGAACTAACAAGTTCGTCAACAAAGCCAAGGTAAACACAGGTGGTTACTCAGTTGAGGATTCAGCAACTGTTACTGTTGATAAAGAATGTCAACCACCAAAAGACAAGATTAAGGTTTGTGATCTGAAAACGAAACAACCTGTTTACATCTACGAAAAAGACTTTGACTCTTCTAAGTACTCAAAGAACTTCGAAGACTGTAAGGAAACTCCTGTCGTTCCACCGACTCCACCAACAACTCCACCGGAGTTGCCACACACCGGTGTCAGTGAAAACATTGTTGCCGTTATTGGCCTCGGTTCATTGGTTGCCGCTATCAGCTACTACGTTGCTAGCCGCCGTGGACTATAAGCCCGAGTCTGACCGCTCATTCTACTGAAGCGATTCAGGCTAAACGAAACACCCCTGTTATACACAGGGGTGTTTTTGTTATACTGACAGTATGCCTAATAAAGTAAAAAAGAAGCGCAATAAAGTATATCGCGGCGCAGACGCATCATTGACACGTCCAGTCGTGACGCGAATTTCGGCGGCTAACCGAACAAAGGTTGGCCAATGGTGGTTCGATCATAAGCGTATCGCGAAACCAGTTCTGATTACAGCAGCGATCGTTACTGCTGTTATCTGGCTCATTATCGAGCTCGTTCGCATCACAAATCAATAATCAAGAACCTACGCTGTTAAGGGAAGACGAAAACCGAACGTACTTCCCTTTTTTTCTTTTGATTCAAATATAATCTCACCGCCGTGTGCATCAATCACTTTCTTCGCGAGAAATAGCCCCACGCCCGTTCCGTCTGGTCGCTGCTGCTTTGCATTAGAAGCACGAAAGAACTTCGTGAACAAACGATCTTTTTGGTCTTCGGGGACACCTATGCCTGTATCTTTAACGATAAGTTCCAGAGTTTGACCTACCTTCTTCAGACTGACCGTGATTACAGACCCAGGCCGGGAGTAAAATAATGCATTATCACAAAAGTTCATGACGACTTGCTGAATCTTGTTTTCATCGATAGCAACGAGAGGAATATCTTTTGGACGACGGTACAAAAATGACAAGTCACGGCTGGCAGCGCTTGCCGACAGCGCGTCTACCTCATTCTGAACAAGTTGCGCCATATCAATATCGTGTTTCTCAACGACGAACTTCCCGGTTTGTAAACGTGAAACATTCAAAAAATCACCGATCAATCGCACCATTCTCTCGCTACTTATAAATGCTTCTTCGAGAACATGTTTCTGTTCATCCGACACTTTCCCAAGATCACCTTCGATCATCATCGAAAGATAGCCTTTGATGCTCGTCAATGGAGTACGGAGTTGGTGGCTTGCCATGCTGATAAACTCGTCTTTCGCTTCATCAAGTCGCTGAAGTTGCGCATTACTGGCTCGCAACTCCTTTGTTGCAACATCAATGCGTTGTTCCAAGTTTTCATTCAGTTCCTTGATTTGCTGAACGGCCAGGGCATTGTGAATGGCAATCGCTATCTGGTCGGCCGCGGCCTGTAGCTCTTTGATATCTCGTTTCGAGAATCGTGCTGCGCGTTGTCCAAAGACGATATAGCCAATATGCTGATCGGTCGTATGAATAGGCACTGCAAGAGAAACATGATGGCTAATGA
Source organism: Patescibacteria group bacterium (assembly GCA_913775275.1). GTDB lineage: Bacteria > Patescibacteriota > Saccharimonadia > Saccharimonadales > Saccharimonadaceae > Microsaccharimonas. The sequence goes on from CAJYIP010000030.1 coordinate 2,861, forward strand.
GCAATCGTTGTACGTCTTTGTCTTTTACTGAGTGCCGAGAGACAACTCCAGGATATTTGTCAGATAGATACATAAAATCAGCTGCCGGCAAACGAGGCGCTCCAGCTGTACCGACAATCAGATGCTTTAATTTTGTGTCAGTACTGACTGCAAAAGCAACGTGCTCAATATCAAACGTGTCAGATAATGTATGAGTAAGGGCCCGTAATAATTGCCTAATGTCTGACGTTGACGTTAAGACTTTTGCGACTCGGCCACCTAGTGCGCTATTCTTCATGTTATTATAGTATCAAAAGCATGACCAAAATAGCTATTATCGAAGACGACCCAGTTATCAGCCAAATGTACCGCATGAAGTTTGAAGCGGACGGCTTTGATGTCGAACTCGCCAACAATGGCGAGCGTGGCGTCGCAATGGCAAAAGCTATTAGCCCGGACATCATCTTGATGGATTTGCAAATGCCAGAAATGGACGGCCTTGCAGCCCTGACGGCAATTCGAAAAGCCGACTGGGGCAAAGATATTCCCGTCATCATCCTCACTAATTTAGGCGAAGAAGAAGCACCGAAAGGCGTCAGGGCTCTCGGTATTCATAGCTACATTGTCAAGGCCGAATTAACGCCCCGTCAAGTCGTCGAGCGTGTCAAACAAGCGCTCGCTTAGCGCGTTTTCTCTTCAGCAGTCTTTCGAGCTGCCGTAATCACGTTATCAAATAATGCGGCGATCGTTAGCGGGCCGACACCGCCTTTTTCTGGCGTGATAGTCAGATCATCGCGCTGTCTGACATCTTCAGCAACATCACCAACTATCTTGCCATTATCATTAGCAGTTCCAGCATCGACGACAACAGCAGCAGGTTGCACCATTGATGAAGTTAAAAGACCCGGCCGTCCGGTCGCAGACACAATGATATGCGCTGATCGAACTTTGGATTGAATATCGTCAACTGTTTCGTCAATCGCAAGGATTGTGTGTCCTGCACCTTTCCATAGTTTCGTGAGAGGCGCTCCTACTAGGCGACCCTGCCCGATCACAACAATCGTCTTGTCCCGAAGCGTGACGTTATATCCAGCCATTAACCAATCGATCGCCGTTGCAGTCGCAGATATATAGACCTCGTCCGAACCGAGCCCATCAACATCTTTTGACGGAAGTATTGATTTGACAATAGCATCTGTCGCAGAAGTGTCACTTAAAGGCAGTTGCACAATGATTCCATGGACAGAACTGTCATCGTTTAATAGTGATATTCTAGGACCAATAGTCGTCAGATCTTCCGTATACACGTCGACATCGACGAGGATATCTTCGGCATATCGTTTCTTCATGCGAATGTACACATCGGAAACTGGGTTGTTTCCATCTTGGATGATGGCAAGTTTTGGAAATGTCTTATAGGCCTGTCGAAGCGCCCGTACCTGCTTAGCTTGGCGTTCTTTGATAAAACCGGCTAGTTCACTTCCGTCGAGTAGTCTCATGACACCTATTATACCTTAGTCACTATCCTATTCTCCTATAGTGGAGGGCCAGATGACACAGATGCATTAGCGTCGCCTATCCACGCCCATCCACCGTAACTACCATCGGCAAACTCATAAAGTGTACTTCCGCTCGTAATCATTGCGCCTGTTGCGAGATAGATCGCGTCACTTGGACACGACTGTGGACCACTGAACGAGGCACGCAATGAAATTTTCGTCACCCCATCCGGTACCGTAAATGTCGTTGACATCCGCCGCCACGCATTAACGCTTGCTTTCTCGGTCGGACTCGATGAAATGGTACTACCGCCGCCAGTGACATCCAACCTAAATCCACTATTTAAGTCACAGCTGCTGCGCATATAAATGGATGCCGTATATCGCTGACCGTCAGAAACAGTATAGCCATCATCATCGTTCGGACTTGCGATAATAGTGAGTGGTGATGACGTTGGTGTTGTTGTCGATTTAAAGCTTACTAACGAAACTGTTCCCGCTGGCATTGTCGTTACCCTACCACCATATCCCGAGGTTGAATCGCGGCCAGCACCAGCACTGCTGTACGAATAATCTGCTGGTCCACTTGACCTAAACTGTGGATTCCTCACAATGTTACGGATTGTCGGAGCCCCGTTCGCACCGTGCCCGTCACACGCGCCTGCTTTTGGAACGCTTTGCGATTCAGATACAAAATAGCTGACGTCAGTCGCTGTCACTGTGACACAAAACGTTCGCGGGCTCGCGCTATTATTAACGAGATATTGATATGATGTCCCGTTCCCTGAGCGAATATCTAACGAGCTGAGCGTTCCGGGGAAATTTCCACTCTCGTTCATTGTCGACGTCGATTGAATTTTCGTATACGCCTGTTTCGCAGCAAGCTGCGCTGCACTCGCCCTCGCCCGGCTCGTCACACCGTTATAAGCGACAATAGTAATAGCGGCAAGAATAGCAATAACAACAATAACTACGACAAGCTCGACAATTGTAAAGCCTTGTTTTTGCTGCTGAAGAGTTCGACTGGTTCTTTGCGTTGGCATGATGGGAATCAGTGTATGCATAACTCCTCCGAGTATGAAGCATATGCTTATGAAATCCAAGTCCAATGTTGCAAAAAAAGAAAAAACGCCTACGAATGTACGCGTTTATTCTTGGAGGGTCAGGTGGGACTTGAACCCACGACATTCTGCTTAAGAGGCAGACGCTCTAACCAGCTGAGCTACTGACCCGGATAGATTTGCAACTCATCCATTTAAGCAGTTTCATTACTGTAAATCAAGTAGTTACTAATTACATTATAACATTTTAAAGCAAAAACGCAATACCTATCAACTGTACTAGCATTCAATCCACAAATCATGCGTTTCAAGCCATAGAAAAACGCCTGCCTTTCGACACGCGTCTTTCTATGGTACACCCGGCAAGATTCGAACTTGCGACACCTGGTTCCGAAGACCAGTGCTCTAATCCACTGAGCTACGGGTGCGTATATTTGTCAGCTTTGTAAGCTTAGTACAGAGGTGATTGTAGCATAAAATGACATGTACGGCTATAATTAATCGTAACAATATGAATATACACACACAAATACCTCTCAGAAACTTTACGACGATGCGCCTCGGCGGACCGGCTCGTTTTATGGTTGATGTTCATTCAGTCGAAGAGCTTCGAGACGTTCATAAAAATGCACGTCAACAAAATCTACGCATATTTGTTATTGGTGGCGGGAGTAATCTTATCGCACCGGATGAAGGATTTGATGGCCTGATTATTCACATGCGTATTCCTGGCATTCACATTATCGATGATCAACCCGGACATACTATTATCAAAGCTGGTGCGGGCGAATCATGGGATGACTTAGTAAGTAAATCAGTCGACATGCGGCTATCTGGTATTGAAGCGATGTCTGCAATTCCAGGAACAGTTGGAGCAGCTCCGGTCCAAAATATTGGTGCTTACGGACAAGACATGTCCGACACTCTGGTTTCGCTCGAAGCCTTTGATACCACGACAGGATCGATCGTGACATTATCGAATGAAGCCTGCGGCTTCAGTTATCGTCATAGTATCTTCCGCGGTGATGAAAAAGGACGATACATAATAACAAGCATTACAGTTAAGCTCTACAAAACACTCCCGACCGCTCCATTTTACGACAGTCTCCAAGCTTATTTCGATGCTAAAAACATATCTGTCTTTACCCACCAAACTGTTCGCGATGCCGTCATTGCCATTCGACACGATAAGTTACCCGACCCTCAAATAATCGCTAACTCCGGATCATTCTTTAAAAATGCCATCATTGATGATTGGCGACTTCCGGAACTAAAGGCGAAATACCCGACGATAAAAGTGTTTACGATGACCGAAAATCGAATAAAAATCCCGACCGGATGGTTAATTGAGGCTGCCGGTCTCAAAGGCTCTTTGCTTCACGGTATTCGCATCTATGAAAAAAATGCACTCGTCCTGGTCAACGAATCGGCGACAACGTATGATGATCTCGCAAAAGCTCGCGACGAAATAATCACTAAAATCCACGATATGTTCCAGATAGTGATCGAGCAAGAGCCACTTGAAGTCCGCTAGACTTGCGGATTACCATCAAACCTCTTATGCTAATACTATGCGCCGACATGGCTTCACTATCGTTGAATTGATGATCGCGGTCACCGTGATGGGTATCCTCATCGTGCTCGCGGTTGTCAATGTCAGCTCGTCACAAATGAAAGCTCGTGATGACGAAAGAAAAACCGACATTCAAGCAATTCAACTTGCCCTAGAAACGTACTACACTGTCGGCAATGACACATCACAAAATAGCGGAAGCTATCCCCCAACATCTTTAACGAGTTCGGAATCTAAAGTCAAAGAATTTTTGCGCGATATTAACACACAGTCCGTCATCAGTCCAAATCAATCTTCAGTGACAGCAAGTTTCAAACCAGCAACCAACGCTGAGCAAGCTGTTGACTCCGTGACACCACAGCCAACAGCCAACACGTACGTCTACCAACCACTCACGACAGCTAACTCTCTTTGTACGAGTGGAGAGTGTCGTCGCTACAATTTGTTTTACAAGCTCGAATCTGACAATACCGTTTACCGCGTGACGAGCAAGGCACAGTGATGCAGACGCGTGAAAGTGGATTTACCGCAGTCGAACTTTTGATCACATTGTTTGTTGCTGCTGTTTTTTTAATTGCCGGTTATCAACTGTATTCGTTTGTCGTCCAGCGGTCATCGGATGCTCGTAACGAGACGAGAATTTCGAATGTTGCTTATGACTATTTACGCCAATACGAGGCGAGAATTACCAACCCTTGTACGAGTTTGACACCAGTATCAAACGCCTTAATTACGGTTGACGGATTAACGGATGTTCGCATCACCGTTGCTATCAACTGCCCGAATAGCTCGGTCAACCGTTTATCAAGAATTCAAGTCACTGCGGTGTATAACAACCCGCGACAAACATTTTCATTGTCAACTTTCAAAAATGGGGACGTATAATGACTCGCCTACGCACTAATAAAGGCTTCACATTAGTAGAGATGCTTATCATCGCACCAATCGTTATCTTGGCGATCAGTGCGTTTGTATTGGTGATCGTTAATATGACCGGTGAAGTCGTAGCAACGCGGGCAAATAACGCCATGGTGTTTGACGTTCAAAATACATTAAACAAGATCGATAAAGACGTTCGGCAAAGCACTCGATTTTTAGCCGTTAATAGCGTCCCTGTCTCAAACACGACAGCACAAGGATATAACAATAATGGAACAAATTTCACAAACGAGGGTGGAACCAGCGGAACGAGCCTCATCCTCAATATGGTTGCAACTGACAAAAATCCCGACTCGCTAGGACGGTCATATATCTATCTTCGTGACCAACCAAGTGATTGCTCAAATCCTATCGGAAATATCCCACTTACCTACAATATGGTGTATTTCGTGCGAAGTGGATCTCTATGGCAACGAACCATCATGCCGACTAACTATACCAGTTCATCCTATCGCTGTAATACGCCATGGCAGCTACCTTCATGTTCGCGCGCTTACATGGCGACCGCCTCATCATCGGCTTTTTGCAAAGTCACCGACATAGAGTTGGTAAAAGGCGTGACCGTCGATACATTCAATATTCTTTACTACCCATCCGGGGTAACTAACTCTCCAAGCACCGTCGCCTCTAACGCATCCGCATCCGATACGGCCCGTAATGAGGCGCTCGATCAAACGCGTGGCGTGAAAGTCACAATCACCGCCAAACAGCTCGTTAGTGGGCGCGACATCGAATATACTGCTAGCGTTCGATCACAGCGCATCGATCCGACAAGCCGAACCTTTTAAACTATTGCTAAAAAGCTTGTGTTTAATTCAAATTGAAGGTACTATTTATATGAACATTAGTCATTTCATTTAAAAAAGGGCATCTAACAATGAAAGCAAACATCACCAACTCTAACAAAGGTTTCACCATCGTCGAACTCTTGATCGTGATTGTTGTGATCGCAATCTTGGCTGCAATCACAATTGTTGCTTACAACGGTATTACCGCACGTGCAAATACGAGTAGCGCACAGTCTACTGCAGCGACCGTGATCAAAAAGGCTGAAGCATACAATGCTGAAAAAGGTAACTACGCTCTTGTAACATCAGAATTTACAGGTGATCAATCGACATCATGGGCAATCTCAAGTAGTCAGGTTAACTTTAATACCCCTACCGCTACAACCAGCAATAACACTGTTCGTTACCTGAAATGTGCAGCATCGACTGTCGCAAACCAGGCTGCAATCACTGCAAGTAACATCTCTGGCGTAAAAGTTCAGTATTGGAACTACCAGACACCAGGTATTGCCGAATTAACCACTGGTAATGCTACTTCTTGCCCAACAAGCTAAGATAGTATCGTCAATAATAAAAAAGAGCGACTAACTGCCGCTCTTTTTTATTGTCTCTGCTATTCTTATCGCTAATGCTTTACAGTCCGCCTCATCAAGCCCGCGCGTCGTCAACGCCGGTGTTCCAAGGCGTAATCCACTCGGTCTGAATGGAGGTAACGGATCATCAGGAACGCTATTTGCATTGGCCGTCAAACCAATTTCATCGAGACGCTGCTCGGCTTCCTTTCCATCGATTCCACAACTTTTATAAACGTCTATCAAAATAAGGTGATTGTCAGTCCCGCCAGTGACGAGAACGAGACCTTGATTTTTTAGTTCTTCAGCGAGAACGCTCGCATTTTTCAGCACCTGAGCCGCATAGTCTTTAAACGCTGGCTGAGATGCCTCAAACAAAGCGACCGCCTTAGCTGCAATCGTATTCATATGTGGTCCGCCCTGCATGCCAGGGAACACAGCTCGATCAATTAAGGTCGGTATATTCTCGATTGTTTTTTCTGGTGCTTTTAGCGGATTACCGACGACTCCTCTACTGAGGATGATACCACCTCGCGGACCCCTAAGGGTCTTATGGGTTGTCGAGGTCATAACATGGAAGCCAACGTCGAGAGGGTTTTGCAAAGCACCGCCAGCAATAAGTCCGGCGATATGAGCCATGTCGGCGACTAATAGCGCACCGACTTCATTGCCGATAGCGACAAACTTTTCATAATCGAGTGTCCGTGGATAAGCACTAAATCCAGCAAGAATAATCTTTGGTTTATGTTCAAGCGCTAAACGTCGCAGTTCATCGTAATCGATGTCGCCAGTCTCGGCGTCTTTCATACCATATCGAACAAAGCTATATAACTTCGCGCTGCGTGTGACCGGTGCACCGTGCGTCAAATGTCCACCATGGCTGAGGTCCATTGCGAGAACCGTATCACCTGGTTCAAGCCATGCGGTATACACCGCTTCGTTTGCTGCAGCACCAGAATGCGGCTGCACGTTGGCATGATCAGCATGAAAAAGCTCTTTTGCTCGGTCAATCGCTAGCTGTTCGACCTTGTCGGTGTTTTCCTGTCCACCGTAGTAACGACGACCAGGATACCCTTCGGAGTATTTATTTGTAAAGACACTGCCGAGAGCAAGTCGAACACCATCGCTGACATAGTTTTCGCTAGGAATTAGCTCCAAACCATTAGCTTGCCGTTTTTCTTCGGCGGCAATAAGATCGAGGATCGCTTGGTCAGGTGGCATATGTGTATAATCAGTCATTACTCTTATTATATCACTAAGGATAAATCTTGACGTTATATCACATATGATATAACATGAGTAGTATGGTAACTGAATCTTACTCATCGAAAATCGGTACATTAATTCAAGAAACACGACAAGCACGGGGCATGACGCAGACGCAACTCGCCCAAGCTCTTGGTACGAGCCAGAGTGCGATTAACCGAATCGAAAAAGGCGGTCAAAACATTAGCCTTGATATGTTAAACCGCATCAGCGAAGTGCTCGCGAGCCAAATCGTGAACCTCAATCCAACCGGTACAGTGAACTTTCGTGTCGAAGGTGGCCACACGCTTTCAGGTCGCATTACAACAAAGACAAGCAAGAATGCCGCCGTTGCATTGCTCTGCGCGTCACTTCTTAACCGAGGGACGACAGTACTACGCCGGGTCGCACGAATCGAGGAAGTTAATCGTATCATAGAAGTCCTCAATAGCATCGGCGTCAAAACTCGTTGGTTCGGTGACAATGATCTAGAAATTATTCCGCCTGCAAAGCTGAAGCTCGAAGATATGGATATCGAAGCCGCTCGTCGGACACGCAGCATCATCATGTTCCTTGGTCCGTTGCTTCACCGTCATAATACGTTTGAACTACCGTACGCCGGTGGCTGCTCGCTCGGTGAACGGACCGTCGAACCACACCTTAGTGGCCTGGAGTACTTCGGTCTTCATGTTGATACAGTGACTGGTCACTATGCCGCGACATCTTCGCCGCTCAAACCAGAGCAAGCCATCGTCCTCTCGGAACGAGGTGACACTGTGACGGAAAATATCCTCATGGCCGCCGCACTGAATGATGGAGTAACGACGATTCGTAATGCAAGTCCGAACTACATGGTTCAGGATCTTTGCTTTTATCTCGAAACACTTGGCGTAAAAATTGAAGGTATCGGCACCACAACCCTAAAAGTCCACGGTTTGCGAGACATCAATAAAAACGTTGAATACGCACCGTCAGAGGATCCGATCGAAGCAATGAGCTTCATCGCAGCCGCTATCGTCACAAAATCCGAGATCACGATTGAACGAGCACCGATTGAGTTTCTAGAAATTGATTTGAAGTTCCTTGAAGCTATGGGCTTCGTCTATGAACTTTCAGACGAATACACAGCACTCAATGGACAGACTCGTCTCGTGGACATCACAACGAAAGTCAGTAAGCTTCATGCTCCGGCTGACAAGATTCACGCTATGCCTTTTCCAGGCCTGAATATTGATAACCTGCCGTTCTTTGCCGTCATTGCCGCAGTCGCCGAGGGCCGCACATTGATCCATGACTGGGTGTACGAAAACCGTGCCATTTACCTTACCGAGCTAACCCGTTTGAACGCTAATGTTCAGCTCATTGACCCGCATCGTCTGTACGTCACAGGGCCGACAAAATGGAAAGCTGCCGAGGTGGTCAGTCCCCCTGCACTTCGCCCAGCAGTCGTTATCCTCCTCGGTATGCTGGCATCTCCTGGCGTCTCAACACTTCGCAACATATACACTATTAGCCGAGGATACGAAGAGCTCGCTGAACGCCTCAGTACACTTGGAGCAAAGATCACTGTACTTCGAGATATCGGCGCCTAATTACGACTCTGAGCGTGCTTGTTTGATCAACGCTTCGGCACGGTTGATAGGGACAGAAAAACCAATATTCTGAGCTTCACCCGCAACAGCGGTATTGATTCCTATCACCTGACCCTTGGCGTTGACAAGCGGCCCTCCTGAGTTACCGGAATTAATGGCCGCATCAGTTTGAATAAGGTCTTCAAATTCCTGCAAGCTACCTCGCAGTCCAGATGCTGTAATAGGACGACCGAGACCGGAAACAATGCCTCGCGTCACCGAATTAGGATATTGACCAAGTGCATTACCAACCGCATAGACGTCTTCGCCGACTTTAATGTCGTCGGAGTTACCAAAATCCGCCGCAGCAAGATTGTTAACGTCGCTCACTTTAATAAGCGCAAGGTCAGAATCGGGTTCGGTTGTAACGACAGACGCGCGGTATTCTTTGCCGTCTTTTGTCATGACCGACAGCGCATTTGCTCCTTCAACGACGTGGTTATTCGTCAAGATGTAGCCATCTTTACTGACGACGAGTCCGCTTCCCGCCCCTGAAGCGATCGCTCGGCGACCGAACCAGTCTGATCGCTGCGTTTGAGTCGTAATACTGACCACACTATTAGACACCTTTTCGACAACACCGACACCTTGATCAACTGGCTGTGATGATAGTTGAACAGTCCGCGTATTAACCAAATCAGCCCGCACTAGCCACGCGGTAACGCCCGCAGTCATGCCGACGATAGCGAACAGGCCTATAATGACGGCAATAACAATCAAGATTCTATGGTCTTTTTTTGGTGTCACTTCAGTGGGAATAAGTGTGACTGGAGGCTTATTTTCGGATGGAGATAAAGGAGATTCATTCATATCATTTAGTATAATACGCCGGACTTCTGAGCGATTGCTTAAACCATTCGATTTGGGAACTAGCTAAAAACCACTTATACTAAGAAAGACTAAACAGGAGTTTCCATGAAGCCAATCGTATCCGTCAAAGATTTTTCCCTTACTCTTGGAGATAAAGAAATCATCCACAATATCAGTTTTGACGTAAAGCCAGGAGAAGTTTTCGCGTTTCTTGGTTCGAATGGCTCAGGTAAAACGAGCACCATCCGCTCCCTTCTCGGCCTTTACGAAGCGACAAAAGGCTCCTTGACAATAAATGGCAAACGCTACTCTGCAAAAGACGCTATCACGGTTGGATACCTTCCCGAAGAGCGTGGTCTGTACACGCGTGTATCAGCGATTGATAACTTAATCTATTTTGGGCAAATGAAAGGCATGGATCGAGCCGATGCACGGTCAGCAGGTATGGCGTTTCTTGCTAAAGTTGGCCTCGAAGATAAAGCAACATTGAAGTTGAAAAAGCTTTCCGGCGGACAACAACAAAAAGTACAGCTCGGCGTTGCTGTTATGGGTGATCCTGATCTCCTTATATTAGACGAACCGACCAAAGGTCTTGATCCGGTCAACCGTAAATTACTGCTCGATATCGTTGAAGCACATAAACAAAAAGGCGCAGCTGTCATTTACATCACCCACTTGATGGAAGAAGTCGAGCGATTGGCTGATCGATTATTCATCATAAAGGACGGCCAGACGAAAGCATACGGGACAGTTGCTGATGTAAAGAAAAAATTTAAAGCAGTCAGTATCGAGGACGTCTTCGTCGGTATTTATCAAGATAAAAAGGAGACGAAATAATGTCAAAATTATCCGCTGTGATTCGCCATGAATACGCCACAGTTATCAAACAGCCGTCATTCTGGGTGTACATGATCGCCATGCCACTAATATTCGCTTTTGTCTTCCTGCTCATCGGTATCGCAAACAGAACACCGTCACCGTCATTAGATAATTTATCGAATGATTTAAAAAATGTCGCAATCGTCGACCAAAGTGGCATTGTTTCAAAAGATATCGTCAAAGCAAGCGGTCAAACAATCTTCCCTTCAACCGATATAGAGACGCTTAAACAGTCAGTCGAACGCGGTGAACGCAAAGGCTTAATTATTTTTCCACAGGACGTTGTCATGACACGTCAATATGATATATACCTAAGCGGCATCGACCTAGGATTTAATAGCACAGTCAGTCAAACGGCGAACGCCTTACTCCAATCGAGCGTATTGGCACCGCTCGGATCGCAGGAAAAAGCAACACTTGCACTACAAGGCGCAACCGCTACCACAACAACCTACGAGAACGGCGTCGCAAGTGTTGGCTTCGACCGCTTTATTGCGCCCGGTCTCGTTGCAGCGCTTTTCTTCATTATCCTTTTCTTCTCAATTGGCTACATCTTGACGAGCATCGCAGACGAAAAAGAGAACCGCTCGATCGAAATGGCGCTGACGTACTTGAGCCCTAGAACACTAATTGCGGGAAAGCTAATTGCGATCGTCTTGATCACCCTGACACAAATTGCTTTTTTCGGAGCACTCGCACTTCTCGCCCTCATTGTGGCGACACAAACTAGTTTCATCCAACTACCTGCTGGCATCAATCTCACGTCGCTGCCTGTTGAGCCGTTGTCGATCGCTATTGCTTTTGCAATCGTTCTCGTCGGGTTCGTATTGTTCGCAGCCAGTATGGCATTGATCGCTTCCCTGCTGCCCGCCAAACAAGCGAATAGCTTCTCGGGCATTTTCTACATACTCCCCTTTCTTCCGTTATGGTTCCTAAATGCCCTCCTCACTGATCCACATAATAGTGTCGTGCAATTTATAACCTATTTCCCATTGACCGCACCGACAACAGTGCTCATACGAAACACCTTGGGCAATATTACGTCTTCCGAAGCCCTTATCAGCCTCGCGATCATGACCATCACGGCAGCCGCCATACTATGGCTCGTCCTTAAAGTATTCCCAAAAGGAGCACTCGAATTTCAAAACGCGCTTTCCTTAAAAACCGTCTTCAGTCGTCGTCACTCGCACAATGGATAAAATCGCCGTCCTACATGAAGAAAGTGGGGAGTTTCTAGGATGGATCCTCAAAGACACTACGAGCTGGGTGGCACAAACCATTTTTGGCTATACAATTGCCCGTGTCGAAACCGAACACGACGCAAAAAAAGTTCTTGATGAGAAAGGATTACATTATTTAAAAGGAGTCTGGCAATACCATGACACGTCAGATAATGATTGGTTCTCATGTGTCATAACAAATGCAACAGAGCACAAGGTAACGGTAATTCGGACAAATGAATTAGGCCTTCAAGTTCCAGAGGTGTACAAGATGGTCACCCTTCTTTCACCGACGGACAATGACTTAGTCAAAGTCTCTTAAGCCCTAAAAAGGATAGTGATAATTATCACAGAACATATTCCGAGGTAGGAGTAAAGTCGTACCAATAAGGAGAACGTATGAATATACCAATGTCTACTGCTGCTCATATGAGTCTCGCGGAAGAACTACAAGAAATTAACGAGGAAATCAGTCAAACCAGTAGCTGGAAGGTAACGAAGTCCATTGAACTGGAATTCCGAAAACTTTCTATTTTACGCCAGCTTAATACGACCACTCAATAATGTCCCTGACGTACGTCATTGTATCGTACATGATGCCGACGCAGCTCATAAAGAACATATCGTCGATATACAAAGCTAATTCGTATGCTAGTATCATTGTTGTCGACAATTCTCCAGACGAGCCTGCATCAGCAACGAGAATATTACTTAAAAAACGCTTCCCCCAGCTTCTGTATATAAAGTCAGACATTAATAATCGCTTTCACGCCTACAACCTCGCCTTGCCTTTCATTAAAACCGAATGGGTAACCTTCCGTACTGACGACGATGTGTTTAGAGAAAAGAAGTACCTACGTTTATTAAACGATTCATCGGATAGTGATTTTACTTACGCACAGCATACGTACAATTACGTTCGACAACGCTCCGACCACCATAGACGACCTATAGAAACTATCATTATGAAAACAGCACAGCTAAGGAAAATCACCCCCTTCAATACTGACTTCAGCAGTGACTGGGTAGTCATGGAACAGGCGTTCGGCTCGACACTGGCTCGTAAAGAGAGTAAGAAAATTATCATGCACAAGAAAAAGCACGGACGATAATATGAATATTGCTATCATCGCCAAGATCACTCATCCAATAGCCGAACCGTTTGCGGGCGGGCTTGAATCTTTTACGCATATGATAGCCCAGGCATATCATGCCCAGGGACACAACGTAACGCTATATGCCCACAGAGACAGCGACAAACAATTCAAAGTTATCTCTTTTAACGATCCCAAAGCATTCAGAAGTCTCCAGTCGCAGCAATATGAAGCTGATGAATATTTATCCATCGTCAAAGATATCTCGACTAAAAAATTCGACATCATTCATAACAATTCAACCAGTCCTATACCGTTGGTTTGGGGCGCTCGGGCCAATGTACCTGTCGTCACGACACTTCACACACCACCATATACCGCGCTGAAGGCCGCCGTATCGTTAGCTTCGTATTCAGGTAATCTGAAATTTGTCGCTGTCTCAAAATCTCTTCTAAAGCACTGGAAGCCTTTTATTCATAGTGATATTTCAGTCATACATAATGGTATTGACTTAACAAAATGGCAAACGAGCAAACGTCATGACCCTTACTTATTTTGGTACGGCCGGATCGTGCACAACAAAGGCTTAGATATAGCGATTGATCTTGCTCATCAGAGTCAGCTTCCTTTGTATTTCGCCGGCCCTATCAGTGATCAATCGTACTATGATACGCACATCGGACCAAAGTTAACATCTCACGAACATTACCTCGGTCACCTAACGCATGCAGAAATTAATCAGTATCTCGGTAAAGCAACTGCGCTCGTCAATTCGGGTCGATGGGAAGAACCATTTGGTCTTTCAACAGTTGAAGCTATGGCCTCAGGGACACCGGTGATAGGTTTTGACCGGGGTGCGTTGAGAGAGGTCACCGCTCAAAAAGGCGGTATTGTCGCAAAAGGTACGAATGTACCCTCGTTACACGAGGCTCTGACACTTGTTAAAACGTTGCCAAAGAGTGCAATTGTCGATCAGTCTAAAGCATTTAGCGTTGAACGCATGACGAAACAATACTTGGACTATTTTGAGGAGATAGCATGAAGATACTCCTCGTGACCGACCCGATGGTTTCATTAATCCAGCCATACCAAGGTGGCACCGAGGCGTTTACTGTCGAGCTTGCTCAGGCATTGGTTCACCAAGGCCACATTGTCGATATCGTCGCCTCAAAAGGAGACGAATTAATGCCGTTCCAAGTGAAAGAGTTTGAAGAAAGTCCTTACAGTATGCGCGATGACATACATTCTGAATACGAAGGCCAGCAAACGTATAAACTTTTACAATACGGGATGGTGGATATTAGTTCATACGATATCGTTCACTATCACAGCTTCAATCCAACTATCTATGAAATGGGCTCGCTTCACAGTAACCCCTCAATCGTGACGCTTCACATTCCTCCTAACGACGAGCTAACTGTTGCATTACAGCTATTCAATAAACGTAGCCGTCCGACGTTCGTAGCAATCTCGGAGCGGATGAAGCAGGTATGGGAGCCACTCCTTCCAGGTGCATTGATAGTAAAAATAGTAAATGGCATCAATATCGACCAGTGGCCGCTCGTCCAACATGACCAAGATGGCTATTTACTATGGACGGGGCGGATTAATAAAGAGAAGAATCCCCTCGATGCTATAAAAATATCTGAAGAAACAGGTATTCCGTTAAAAATTGTTGGTAATATTGCGAATACTGATTATTTCGAGCAAAAAATTTTCCCACGGCTTAGCGACACCATTGAGTATATTGGCCACGTCACTCAGCAGCAATTACGCGATGTTATTGCTGGTACTCGAGTCTATGTAGCGACAGCGGTGTGGCAAGAGCCATTCGGTCTGTCAATTCTGGAGATGCTTGCAAGTGGTCTTCCTGTCGTCGGTTACGAATCAGCTATCGCACCTGAATTGCAACAAAAACCATACGTTCATGTTATCCCCACACAGGACCCGACACTGTTATCGAAGGTCTTGGCGAAGACTCCATCGATAAAACCATCTGACTGTCGCTCATTTGCTATGACAATGACTATGGTTGACTGTGCGGCTCATTACGACACACTCTACAAAGAAACAAAGATAAAGGTTCATCATGAATAATAAGCCAGTGCTCTTTTATTACGTTCATCATCAGGGACAGGGTCATTCGACACTGTTCAATCTCCTTGTTGGGGATTTACAGAAAACATACGCGGTTCACGCAGTCATTGCAAACGACCTTATAGAATCACATGTCCAAAAGGCTGATGCAGTACACATCTTACCTTCCAAATGGGACGTGACGGACAAAGGCTTCAATCACACTTTCAGTCAAGCGTTCGAAGGTATTCCGTTCAACGTTCAACCCGCTCGTAGGCTTCTTGCTTTGACAAACCTCGTTATCAGCTATCAGCCTGTCGCCTTCTTTGTTGACGGGTCGGCAGAACTTGCCATTTACGCACGTGGCATGGGTGTTCCTGTTATTTTCAATCGTCTACTCGGCTCAATCGAACAAGATCCTACCCAAACTTTTGCCTATCAATGCGCTTCAATGATTACTTGCTTCTTTCCAGAAGAAATTGAAATGGGACACTACGCCTATAAAGATAAAACTCATTACTATGGCTATATTTCAAAATATAATTCAATACCAGACAGCTCGACCAACAATAGTACTATAACAATCCTTATGGGTTCTGACGGACCATCTATCGAAACCCTACAGCACATTACCGCAAATCAAAATTATGTATTCCATATCATTGGTAACCGTGAACCATTACCTCTTGACCCAAAAGTCATTCAATATGGACGCGTCACTGATATTTCACAATATATTGAAGGGTCTGTCGTTATTTCTTCAGCAGGACTCAACAGTATTTCCGAGCTACTTGCGCTTCAAAAGAAGATAATCCTGCTGCCCGAAGATCGCCCATATGATGAACAAGTTATAAATGCGACACAGCTTGCTCTATTGGGACGATGCGTCGTTGCAACTCATGATGCGGACACTGCCCAATGGAACACCTACATTCATCAGGCGCTCCAATTAGACGAGCCTCCTTCCCAGTTCTTGTATCAACAACCAGCCCGAAATTTTTCGAAAGATATGGAGACTTATTGTGAAGCCATTTAGCTTAATCCTCATCGTCAAAAATCGCCCTCAACAACTTGCGAACGTCCTTGAATCGGTCTCTCTTTCGACGAAACGCCCAAATGACATACACGTTGTTGCTATGGACGATATCCCCTATACTTCACCCTATATTACGGATGGGACTCTGTTCGTTCATCGACTTGAGAGTTCGGAAACACTTCCGCTTGCGAAAGCTCGTAATACAGGTGCTCACCATGCGAAAACTGATACTTTGATTTTTCTTGACGTCGACTGTATCGTCTCGCCAACATTGTTTGAAACAATGATACATAAACTCGACAATAAAACGGTCGTCACTGCTTACCCTCGTTATCTCAAGACCTTGCCCAGCCACGGAAGATATAATCACCTAACCGAAAATGCAGTAACCCATCCAGGACGCGAATCAATTGCCGAAAACGTTCCCGCAATTCATACAAAGTTCTGGTCTTTAGTGTATGCGATCAACTCGGCGACATATCAGGAAATTGGTGGTTTTGACGAAAGTTTCGTTGGCTACGGTGGCGAGGATACGGATTTCGCGCAAAGTTTTCACCGCGCTGACATTAGCTTGATATTTGTTAAAGATTACGTTCTCCATCAGTATCATACAAAATATGATCCTCCGCTTAACTATTTTGAAAATATCATCGTCAATGCACGACGATATAAAGAAAAATGGGGAACCTATCCTATGACTGCATGGCTGGACGCATTCAAAAAGATGGGTTTGATAGCGTACGAAGACGATATCATGATTAAAAGATATCCATCTGAAAAAGAAATATCTGATGCCATATCTCATCATCCTTATTAGCATAAGCCTTTACAACAAAGTTTAATATATGTAAATAAAATGGTATAATAGACATCGGTGGATAATGTAGAACTATAGACAAAGGAGTCTCTCATGTTGACTATAAAGAAACAACATCCGTATCGAAAATTATACCTTTATGGCTCCGGGGCTTTTGTCGCGGGATACGCGCTCATGGTCACCGCGTTGGTGCACGCCAATGTTAATGTTGACCAATTCGCGGCAACACCGAACCTTGCTCAGCAGGTCGTCAATGAACGTACGGCAGTGTCAGAAGCACAGCCCGAGCAAACAACCCCTCAAAGCACATCAGACACTACATCTAAAGGTAGCTCTACCAATAATTCTCAATCGTCGTGGCAATCGGCGCCAGTCACGAATAATGCGACGCCAACGAGCCAGCCGGCAACACAGGGTAGTGGTCAATCAGGGAATTCCACAACTCAACCGACAACGAGCTCAGATACAACAGCTCCTGCACAACCAACTGAAGAATCAACCCAACCACAATCACCAGCAGCCGACCCTACCCTTGAAATTCCTATTGTCACACCCATTTTAGACGGAATTCTCTAAACACACTACACCTATCAAATGAGCGCTCTTCATGAAGCGCTCATTTTTAATTAAAAATTCAGCGTACTATGTATGTTAAACGCGAATCCATACTGCTACTATAAACATATGCGTTTTAACAAAAACAAACAGCAAGGGTTTACGATCGTCGAACTTCTCATTGTCATCGTCGTTATCGCGATCTTGGCCGCTATCACAATCGTTGCATATAATGGCATTCAAAATCGGGCAAACGACACCGCCGTACGGACTGACGTATCGAACATGGCAAAAAAGCTGCAACTCTTTTACGTAGAGAAAAATATATATCCAGACACGAACATTGAAGCCGAAATAATCTCAACATTTCAGGGCTTTAAAGCATCGCAATCAGCTTATTTCATAAATGGAAGTAATGTTAACTTAGTGTATTGCACAAACTTGCCTGACAAAAATCAGTTTGCTGTTATTGGCTGGAGTAAAACAAGCAACACGAAAGGCTTTTACGTAACCAATACGTCTGGAGTCAAAGAATTTCCATACCCTTTAGAGAGTGGCTCTAAAGCATGCGATAATGCAGGTATCTCAGCAAGCCTTGCGTGGATGTGGATGTATGATAAAAACACAAGTGGTGGCTGGCGATCATACATATAAAAACTCATAATTGCTAAATGAACAATAAATAGATATTATAAGCATAAGACTATTAAAAACAAAAAATATGAAAATTATCCGCACTATCTATCACAAACTCTCTCTCTTGATTCTTTTTGCCGTTCTCACTGCAGGTGTTTTCGCGACATTTAACACCTCTACCGCCAAAGCCGCCTCAAGCCTTATCCTTCAGAACCCAATTCTCATATTTCAAAACCCTGAAGCCGTCAGCTTCACAGTATCTGGCGCAATCGAAAACGTACAATGGACAGTCAAGGACAGTAAGGGTCAATCTATCTCATCAGGCTCCCAAGCACCTAATAACGACACTGCCACAATTGCCATTGGTCAAAAAATACCAACTGGCTACTATACATTTTCATTCTCGTCGCCTTCCAATGATGAAATCACAGCGGCGTTTGGTGTCACAGGACCAACACCGTCAAAGAACCCATATTTTAGTGCACAGACACTTAGTGCGCACTCCGGAAGCGTCTATAGAAATAATATGGATCGTATTATCCCGATGCTCAAGAATCTCGGCTTCTCTTCTCGACGAGATTCAGTCTACTGGAACGAATACGAATTGACGCCAGGGAACTACGCGACACCACCGTCAATTCAGCAAATTCTTGATTATGATCAACAGAACGACATGGATCTCTTTTGGACTGCCGGCAGCGGGAATTCGAACTATGACAGCGGCAACCTTCCATCGTCACCAACGGGTATTCAGGCCTACGCAAAATACATTGATGACTTCCTGACCCAGCACCCACGTGTCAAAATCGTCGAGATGCTTAATGAGTTTAACGGGGCAAATAATAGTGCCTGTGGTGCAACAGCCGCCTGTTACATTGAGATTGCGAAAGTTGTCTATCCTTATGTCAAATCACGCCATCCCGATGTCACGATCGTTGCCGGTGGGCTCGCAGCCGTCAGCTTGAGCTGGTGGCAAGACTTCTTCTCGGCTGGTGGTGCAACATACGGTGATGCATTTTCATACCATCCTTATAATCTAGCGACATACCGCATCAACGAAACAGCTGATGAAGTAACGAACATGATTAAACAAAACAACAATGGTGTCGGTAAGCCACTCTACCTCAGCGAAATTGGCTGGTCGATTACGAACTCAACGACAGGTAATCCCGCCAAAGTGCTCACTGAGGCTCAACAAGCTGACAGATTGATTTATAGCTTCGTTGCGCCCCAAGCAAGCCCGCAAATCGCTGGCGTCAACTGGTATCACGCGCTGAACTACGGCTCAACCGACACTGAATATAACTTCGGGTTATTCCAGCGGTCAACCGCTAACATCATCGGCTATCAACCGAAACAATCAGCTATTGCTTTTTACGTCATGCGCGCTCAACTGGATGGCTATACCTATACGCGCACCGATGCATTAGCGAACAACATTAATTCCTACATCTTTACGAATGCAAAAGGTGATACCGTCCAGGCTCTTTGGCGAACAGATACATTCAATTCGATGGACCCTGCCACGACACCTATCACAATTCCAACGAATGGCCGAAAATACACCAGTGTTATGAATGTGAACGGTGAACGTATTGCACTTTACGACACAAACGCGACAAGTATCAATGAGAACCTCTCATTATCACCACTGTTCGTCACGACAACGAACTCACTCGGCGCAACTAACCCACCAAGCGATGGTAACAGCGACGCTCCGGGCATGCCGAATACCGGACTGAACGCCTATCTTTTCAACCTTGCGATACCATTTGCAGTTGCCGGAGCCGGGATATTGATGGTTATCGGCTTCGTCAAGGTTCGTCGACACTTGAAACGATAACGATAGTTACCGGTTTCGAGAATAACCACCTTGGACTGGATACATGACAAGATCAATAGTGCCAAATTTCTTAGCGAGGAATTCTTTAGCGGTTTGCGATATTGATGTATCGGTAGTTTTTGTCATATTCTCATTAAACAATAGAATGAAACTATTGCAAAGGATCAACCTTACACAGCACCTCACTCAAAGTAAAACATAAAAAATAACAAATAATTTCTGCACAGCATAATTGTTGAGGTAATAACTAATACACGCCGTATCCAATAAAGCCAGGATCATCGGCAAGACTGTGCTTAATCACTCTAATTCCTCCCGGCTCATTACCGCCTATCGTGGTCACAGTACCATTGTCACTTTTTAGAACAATGTTCGTATGTTGACCAAAAGAACTGGGGTTATCATACAGCAATACGTCACCTAGCTTGGGAGTATACTGCGAGCGGGCCGCTCTGAATGTACCGGTCGATTGATAGTATTCGCGAAGCGTATATGTGCCCGGTATTCTCCACGAACCTGAGTTAGGGTTTTTGAATGGCCTGCCTGCTTCTCTGTACACCCAGCTTACAAAATCCGCACACCACGCTTCGCGAACCCCCTCTGAATACTTTGTTCCTTCCGGGTTCAACGTGTATTCTTTTTTCAAAACTGTAACCAGCTTCAACTGATCGTCTGACAATTGTGTCTCATCAATTTCGGGAAAAGACATAGCGTCTTTTGGGGTAAGACGGCTCGAAATCAATTGAGGAAAAATGTTAAAACGACTATGGGCAAAGGCAGCTCCTAATACAATAACAAGAGCTATAGCCAGCGCCATGCCTGTAGCCAGTAAGATTTTTTTGTTTTTGCTAAGAGTACGCTTCATTACCTTATGATAACAAAAAACCGACACAATGCCGGTCGCTAGGGTTAACATTACGCAGATTGTGATTTCAAGTTTGGTACCCCGGACTGGATTTGAACCAGTGACCTTAGGCTTAGAAGTCCTCTGCTCTATCCAGCTGAGCTACCGGGGCATACCATGAGCGTACCAAGGTGGTACGCTCATCATTATATCAGACCTACTTGTCGGTTTTTGCCATCTCGGGCACTGGTTCACCTGGATTCATAAGCGCAGCAACCATGACGTTCAAGACAGCGACGATTGGCACTGAGAATAACGCACCCGGAATACCAGCGATCAAGGCACCAACCGCAACAGCAAGGATGACTGCGAGCGGGTGAACACTGACTGCCTTACCGATTAAGAATGGTTGCAAGACATGACTCTCAATCAGTTGAACCAACAGAACGACACCGAGCATCAATAATGCCGATACCCAACCGTTAAAAATGAGTGCGAGCAGCACGGCCAGCGCACCGGTCACAACCGCACCAACGACCGGAATGAAAGCACCAAGAAACACCATAACAGCAATTGGGATTGCGAGTGGCACGCCTAGGATCAATGCACCAAGGCCAATACCAACTGCGTCAACACCCGCGACTTGAATCTGAGACTTTACGAAATTGATAAGTGTTCGCCACCCCTTGAATCCGGCATCAAGTAATTTTTGCCGACCACTCTTTGGAAATAGTGTCGTCAC
>CAJYIP010000031.1 GCA_913775275.1 Patescibacteria group bacterium
GTCAAAGAAAGGACAGTCCCAATCTGAAGCCCACGCAACTTTTCTACCTCGTTTTTGTCCTCTATCTTCGTCTGTGCAATGCCTCGACGGTCACGAAGCGTAATAAAATTAAGTCCACCAAGGAGACGTTTCTTGTGAAGCCATCCTTTAATAGTGATCGTCTTGCCGATATGTTCTGCTAGTTGGTGTGTAAGTACGCGTGTCATTACAGTTACTATACCACCGCCACCTCTATAAAACTAGATGTCGACATGGTGTCGTGTGTTGTTATTTACGAGGCCGCGTTGCGCTGCAACAGCATGCAAATCTTCGTGAATATCATCCTCATCCATAATCTGACGACCTATCATCCGCTCAATCACATCTTCGAGTGATAATAGCCCAACCGTCTCACGACTGTCGTTAATGACGACGAATAAGTGACGTCGGTTTTTGATAAAAGCCGCTAAGGCATGGTCGAGCGTATCATCTTCGTGAACATAAAACACCCGACTATCCATCGCGTCAGCGGCAACAGCTGATTTCTTTTCATGAAGAGTCAACAGGTCATGTAAGTGTAAAATGCCAACGATATGATCAATATCCCCATCCACAACTGGCAACCGACTATGTCCAGTTGCATGTAGCTCATCTAAAACAAGTGGACCAAGAAACTCGTCTTTGTTAATCGTATCGATAGCTCCTCGAGGCGTCATGACATCACAGACACGTTCATTACCGAATGCTAACCCACTGGCAATTAATGACTTCTCTCGGCTCGATAAAACAGACCCTGAAACTTTTATCAGGTGCTCTAGCTCTTCACGAGATTCAAAACGACGATAGACATCACTATCAACAGTGTTATCAATACGTAAAGTCCTTAGTAAAGGGATGGCCTTACTTATCGTTGCATCGAACATCGGAATGAGGTGGCGCCAGAGCCACTCACTCGGAGCCCGAATGACATCAAGTCGAGCAGCCGAACCAGCACAAACAGCGACTATAAAACCATATAAAATACCCCACCAGCCGAAAGCGGCCAGACAGCTCAAGATAAGAAAGAGAAAAACAAGATTCGTCTTTAACCAGACTAATGTCACATAATCAGCGAGGCGTTCTTCACGCGCTAAAGCTTTTTTTGCCTGATTATCACGTAGCAAGGACCGACGTCGCAATTCGAAGCGACTTATCGTCGACGGCGATAATCGAATACCTAATAAACATACATAAAGAACTGTTAGAACTACTGTAATTATTGCGAAGAAAACGCTCATACAGCTATTGTATGCCATAATGTCGTACAGCTTAAGCTTTTTCTCTACTATTAGCCTCATGCTATAATTAAACAAGTAATATTCGGAGGAATCAGATACATGAGTAAATATCGTTGGCTTATTTTTGGAGCCGTTATTGTGCTACTACTAGGCGGTCTCGTTGTATGGCAGCGTCTTGCAAACCCTAAAGCTGACGTATCAAACGTTAATACCAGCAACGTTGTCTCAGCAAGCGAACAAAATGGTAATATTGGAGACCACGTCTTTAACAAAACCGACAGCAAAGCTGTATTGGTAGAGTATGGCGACTTCCAGTGTCCAGGCTGTGGGTCAGCCCATCCTAATGTTAAAACACTATTAAATGACTACGGCGACCGCATCACTTTCATTTTCCGTAACTTTCCACTACGTAGTATCCACCCTAACGCGCTAGCAGCCGCCTCAGCAGCCGAAGCCGCCGGATTACAAGGAAAGTACTGGGAAATGCATGACACGCTATACGAAAGTCAGTCACAGTGGCAAAGCTTGAATACGAACGACCGCGCTGAACAGTTTACTCAGTACGCTCAGCGACTTGGACTTGATATCACACGCTTCAAAGAAGACCTCGCATCAGAAAAAGTAGCCAAAAAGATTTCATTTGACGAACAGCTAGGGCAGTCACAAAAAGTAAACTCTACGCCGACATTTATCTTGAACGGACAAATCGTTCCAGAAAGCGCATCACGCGGCATTCTCCAAGGTGACTTGACCGAAATCAAAAAGCTTCTCGACGAAAAACTGCAATAAATAATTAAAACAATTTAAAAACACCCCGGTGCCTTGGGGTGTTTTATATTGCGTTTTGAGAGGCTCACACCCTCGTTCATGAGAGTATTAGTGAGCGATGAAAATTCGCCAGTCGGCGGGCACCACATCCACTGCTATCTTTTTGCGCCGTGATGGCACAAATTCGATGGCTATCGGCATGTGATTTGTTCACTCCTTGTACTATGTACAGCTTCACGCACTTCGACCTTTATAATTTAGTGTTTGGCGTGAAACACAATAATAATACTACCAAATATACTGCAAGCAGTCAAGAATACGGGGTTGTATCCCGCTATTGTTTTTATCATAAACGATAGCGGGATCGAGCACAAGCTTTTTTATATAAATTACAATCAAATCGTAGTTATGCGATACCAGGTGTGTCGGACGGATCAGCTTCTTTGAGCTTTCGTTCCTTCACCATGAACACTAGGACGGTTGCCGTACCGACCATAATGGTTGCAACGACAAAGATGTGACGTACGCTCTCTGCGAATGCCTCCTTCAGTTCTTTTGAGAACTGTTCACGCGCTGGTTCAAGCTGCGCGGCAATCTCAGTTGACTTGCCCACCGTATTAAGAGTCAGGTATGTATTAGGGTCATCGAAACTCCCGATCCTTTGAACTGCCGGAGACTGCTCCACCGCTTTCACATACTGTGTCTGATGCAGACCTGCAACACTGCCAGCAAGTCCCAAAGTCAGTAAAGAGGTAAAGACGGCCGTTCCGATAGTTGAACCGAGGCTCCTAAACAACTGAGTAGAGCTGGTCGCAACACCAAGCTCTCGTTGACTAAACTCGTTCTGAATAGCAAGGTTAATGACTGGCATCGCAACACCCATTCCGAGCCCGAGGAGAACCATCGCAACCGCTTCATATGCATAGCTCGTGTCAACGTGCATGAACGTCAGCAGCAGCATCGCAATCGTCGCAACAACAAAGCCGATACGAAGGAACCACTTGTAGCTACCGATCCGAGAGATGATTTGGCCAGACACGATACTACTCAGCATAATACCTCCGACCATAGGCAGAAGCATTAACCCAGATTCAGTTGGAGTCGCACCAAATACCTGTTGATTAAACTGTGTTAAGAAAAGGATCGAGCCGAGGAATGCACCGCCGAATAGAATTGAAACGATTGTCAGCAAGATGAACGTACGGTTTTTGAAGAAACGAAGCGGAATGATTGGTTCTTTCGCCTTGTATTCAACATAGATAAACAATGCAACTGCTGCTGCAACAATACTCCACATAATCAGACGTAGTGTTAATAAATTCAAACCTGTCGCGTCAAGTAGACCGGCAAATATGTTCTCTGTATTATCAACAGAGAGAATTAGGACTGCTAACGCAACGGTCAAGAATGCCGCACCTAGGTAATCAATAACTTGCTTTGCACGACTACGGAGTGCTGGACAATAGATAGCAATTAGAACAAATGCCACGATGCCGATTGGCACGTTAATGTAGAAAGTCCAACGCCAATCTGTTGTTAAGCCAAAAATACCATGACCATCAGTGAGCCATCCACCAAGAAGTGGACCGACCAACGAGCTCAAACCAAAGACGGACCCGATCAATCCCTGCCATCGTCCACGTTCGCGGGCAGCAAAAAGGTCACCAACAATCGTAAAGGCATTCGCCGTAATGATACCACCACCAATACCTTGAAGCGCACGCCATAGTACCAATTGGATGATATCTTGGCTCAATCCACTCATCAACGATCCGATACCAAATATCGCAACACCCACGAGTAATAGTGTTCGTCGACCGAAGATATCAGATAATTTACCAGCGATCGGAACAGTAATTGTTGTTGTCAGAAGATACGCCGTCACCACCCATCCGAGTGCATCATATGCGTTAAACTCTGTCACAATACTACCGAGAGCTGTCGAAACAATCGTCTGGTCGAGTGCGACCAGAAACAGACTGGCCATAACCGAGCCCATAATGATTAATTTTTTTCTGAGAGAGAGTGTATGATGCATTATTTTACTGCGTGACCTTTACTGTAGTTTACGTCTTTTTTTGAGATGGAGCGTTGATGCGACTAGCTTCCAGGGCGTGTACGGAGAGCTATTATATAAATAAAAATCGAGAATTCTTTGTAAGATAATAGGCGATTCCGCTTAATTCGCTTTACCTAGTATAGCACGGCTGATTTAATTTTGGCGTGTATTTGGCGGTGTCGACTGCGTCCCCGGTGTCGTAGGCTGAGGATTAAGGCCGCCGGATGAGACCGTGCACCCCTTTTGGTCCACGGTCGTACCAGCTGGCGTATTCGGACACTCATCTTTATCATCCGTTACTCCGTCGTTATCACTGTCTTTTGGAGCTTCAACGACCGGACAGCCAGTATCATCCACTTTTGTACCCGCTGGTGTGTCGGCGCATTTATCTTTATCATCCGTTACGCCATCCTTGTCGCTATCTTCTGGCGGCTTTGGCACATCGCATGTTCCTGACGGTGTTGCGCCGCGTCGGAAATATTCTTGATAAGTCCCATCTGTACCACCACCAATAGCTCGAAGCCCATTGGATCGGCAAATCAATAACCGTTCGACACCTGCGGGCGCAACGAAAGGCTGATTCGTCTGACCTTTCAGAGCAGCCTCGATGGTTGCTCGCCAAATCGGACCCGCCATCATTGCACCACCATTTGCCATCGGTGTATTATCGTTGTTACCAACCCATACTCCTACTGCCATTTGTTTTGCATAGCCTATCGTCCATGCATCGCGCGACTCATCAGTCGTACCGGTCTTCACCGCAACATTGTACCCTGACGTATTCAGGCTGTTTCCAAAAATTGGTGCCCGCGCAGACTCGTCATCTAAAATATCACTAATCAAGAAACTTGCGTCAGCCCCCATCACCTGCTTTGACTGTTGATTACCAAGCGTAAAAACATTCTTGCCGAATTTGTCTTGAATACTGGTGATTGTCGTTGGTGTGTACTGTTGGCCGGCATCTGCAAAAGCCGCATAGGCGTTTGTCATATCGGTCAATTTCGCCTCGGCTGACCCAAGTGCCAATGGCAACCCGTAGTTTGCATCGTCTTTGATTGTACTTATACCCAATCGCTTCAATGCCTCGACGGACGTCCCGACGCCTAATTTTTGCATCACCTCTATTGATGGAATGTTCAATGATTGCGACAGCGCATTACGAACCGAAATATCTCCCCTAAATCGTCGATCAGCATTCTGAGGAACATACCCACCGAAGTCAGTGCGCTGGTCTTTCAAAATTGTTGCCGGAGTGATCACACCACGTTGAAGTGCTTCGGTATAGTACAAAGGTTTAAGGCTTGAGCCTGGTTGACGCGGGCTGATGGCCATATTCACTTTGCCGAATTGGTCGTTACTGTAGTCTGCGCTGCCAACGAGTGCCCTGATAGCACCTGTCGACGGCTCGATGGCAACAACCGCAGCGTTCGAACCACCGTTACGCTGAATGAACGGCATATTATTAGCAACTGCCGCATTAGCCTGTTTCTGAAGATTGAGATCTAGTGTCGTCCGAACGCGATACCCAGCACGAGTCACTTCCTCCTCGCCATATCGACTATTTAGTTCGGCCATGACCATTTCAGCATAGTGCGGGGCAAGCGTCGTATTGGTTTGGTTGCGTGGCGCATAGGTTAATTGTTGCGCTTTTGCCTCATCCGCCTGAGCCTGTGTAATAACTTTGTTGTCTACCATGCGACTAAGCACCGTTGCCTGTCGCTCTTTCGCATAGGTAATGTTTCCACTAATCGGCGAGTATGCACTCGGAGCCGGGAGCAGGCCGATGAGCATCGCGCTTTCCGCTAATGTCAGATCGGCCGCTGGCTTGTTGAAATACGTCTTCGCTGCTGTCGCGATACCGAATGCACCTTCCCCGTAATAGACCGAATTAAGATAGAGGTCAAGGATTTCATCTTTTGAATATTGACGCTCAATTGCCACTGATATGGCGAGCTCTTGATACTTACGAAAAATTGTCTGGTCACTGTAGAGGACGGTGTTTTTCGCTAACTGCTGTGTAAGGGTCGAACCACCGTACGCAGTGAAGTCCCCGCTTGATATGTTCGCGATCATCGCACCAGCAATACTAACAATTGAAAATCCGCCATGATTGTAAAAGTTTTTATCTTCGGAGGATATCAATGCTTGTTGCGTCGTTTTTGATATTTTATCAAGTGGTAATCGTTCACCTTTACTTGCTGTTCCATAGCTGTAGAACACCTCGCCGTTTTTGTCCTCAAGGACAATGCCGGTGTTGTTGTAGTTGAGTAGTTGATCTGGATTAGAAATGACACTTGAGTAATACCAGTATGTAAGAAGTGGCGTGAGGATGAGAAATGCGAGAATTGGTCCGCTAATAAGTGCGATTTTCTTAGGCTTGCTCAAGCCCTTGAACCACGCCCAACGTGCACCTAAAAAGGTCATTACTGGGCCACGTTTACGAGTCGCCTGCAGTGGTCGTTGCGCTTTGCCGGCACGTCGCCGTGGAGATGTATATTTTTTTGACATGTAATAATTCCTACTCCATTATACCAAAATAGGAGTTGATCCCGATAGCAATGCTCTAGATGCCGAGCATTTTCAAGAGAGCGAACACCACATAGGCCGGCCAAAATAGTGCTTGCACTAATGCAATGACCACAGCAACGATGTCACCACCTGTTCGTTGAACGAAATAAATGGCTGCACCGATATAGGTTAGTAAAAATACGAATCCAATCGGACCAGCATCATATATGACTTTTACTGTTCGATTATCGCTTAATCTATTGCTCATCTTTTTCTCCTGGGTAGTTATGTTGTGACAAAAATCCTGCTAAATGTGCGATATTTTGAGCGAGCGTTTTGTTCGTCTGGAGCACTTTTTCAGGAATAGAATCGAGATCTTGGTAATCTGTCTTGTGCATTGCTTCGCCATTCCAATACGTTGCTCCTTGAGCTGGTATTGTAAAGCCGACGTCATTCAATGCCTGAAAGCTATCGGCAATAATACTATGAGCGCCGTCTTCATTACCGACGACGGCAACGGCTGCAACCTTACCGAACGTTAATAACCTACCTTTATTATCCATATCGCTTAGTTCAGCATCAAGTCGTTCAAGTATGCGCATCGCTACACTACTCATATGTCCCATCCACGTCGGCGTTGAAAGAATAAAAATATCGGCATCAAGAATCTTTTCTCTTAACATCGGCCATTCATCGCCATCGCCCATATCAGCTTCCACTCCAGGCGCGATAGTGTAATCAACTGCCCGAACATACTCCATGGAAATATTGTATCTTTCAAGTTCTTTAGCTAGATCACGAGCGATTTTCTCTGAAGAAGAATCTGCTGGTGAAGGTTTTAATGTGGCAATAAAGGTAATCGCTTTTAAAGATGGGCTATTGATCATGGTATCCTTCCGGTTATATCCTTATTATTCGAATAATTGCAGCGAATAGCTGTAATAAAAAACACAAAAACTAATAAAGATTCCGCGATATCGACGAAGGGTTTTTACGAAGATAACTGCGCAAAATCTTGTACGTATCTATATCAAACCCATTACTAATAGATTCAACCGTTGGAATGTCGTCATTGTAAGAAACGACTCCTTTAATAACCCATTGGTCGACGAGGAGCGCTTTCGTACTGCTAATCTTTACATACAGTTCGCTATCAAATGGCCACGCCTCCAATCTCGATCGATCAAGCGCTAATTCGACACGTAAATTGTACTTTTCAGGCGCTTCATTACCGAAGCAGGCGCCTTTACATAACCCGAGCTGAGAGCGGAAGCATCGGCCCCCGGCTGGCTCTAAACCTAATAGCTTTGGACATAATTGAAATGTCTGCATCAGTTCTTCAAGACGAGCTTTTGCTTTCATCCGAGACGTGTACACTCCGTAAATGTTACTAAGGTCGGTCATTTCATCCAAAGCTCTGTTTTCAACAGAAATTGTCGCATATCCAGCATCATTATCGCGTCGAAGGAGGACCGCTTGTTTTGTTTTACGTCGAAGGAGACGGTTGTACACTGGCTGCAACTCTTTGACTTTAGCCGATTCAAGAAGTAATGCCTCAAGCTCAGTATCCGTTTCAATCACGTCGATCGTATGACTTGTCAAAGAAAGCTTCATTTCTTTTGAAACTTTTGTATCGCTTGCAAAATGGCTCATGACGCGTGTTCTTAGATTAATACTTTTTCCAACATAAAGCGGTGCACCTTCACTATCTTTAAATATGTATACGCCAGGCGTCTGCGGAATAGTCGCAAAAGCAGCTTCATCTATATTTGGCGGAAGAGTCTTTGTTTTAAATTGAAGATGAACGGCATCGGCAAATGCATCTTCACCCTTCTCACGAACAGCTAAGCGGGTAAAATCAAGGATTGCTTTGGCATCAGCATATGCACGGTGGCGTTGATCTGTTTGTATGTTATGCCGAGCGATAATTTTCTCAAGACTATGTCCTCGGTACTCTGGGAAAAGGGCTCGCGACATTCTCACTGTGCAAAAAAGCTTTGGTCGGAAGACAAATCCTGAAGCTTCGAGCTGTCGCTTGATAAACGAATAGTCAAAACGAACATTGTGCGCAACAAATATTGCACCGTCCAAAATCGCGTTCACCGAAGACGCAATGTCTTCGAAGTATGGTGCATCTGCAACGTCGCCATCCGTAATACCGGTCAATTTCGTAATCCAATAAGGAATGGAGCTACCAGGGTTTACTAATGAGACGAATTCATCGGTGACAATACCTCCTTCAACACGAATAATGGCGATCTCGGTAATCCTACCACGATCGCCATTTCCGCCATTCGTTTCGATGTCGACAAAAACTGCTGGTGCTGAGAACATATGTCTATTATAACGTCTGACCGTCGTGCTTACCTTCCGCAAACTCTTCAATTGCTTTTGCTGTGAATGCGGGAATATCACTTGGTTTTCGGCTAGTCACCAAGCCTTGATCAACGACAACCTCTTCGTCCACCCACAATGCTCCTGCATTTTCGAGATCTGTTTTGAGGCTTGGCCACGATGTCACTGTTCGACCTTCTAGGACATTCGCCTCAGCAAGAAGCCAAGGCGCGTGACATATTGCTGCGACAGGCTTGTGAGCCGCAAAGAATTC
>CAJYIP010000032.1 GCA_913775275.1 Patescibacteria group bacterium
TTTCTTGCAACGGAACCGACATCACCATCTAAGTTCTCAAAATGCCACCCGGTTGCGTCTGCCCATGCATGTCGTAGGTTTCCATTAGATTTGTCGTAGTAGTAGAGCTGGAGAGAGTTCTCGAAGACAGTTAGAGTCGAATACAGTCCAACGTCCGCAGTATTTCTTGCAACGGAACCGACATCACCATCTAAGTTCTCAAAATGCCACCCGGTTGCGTCTGCCCATGCATGTCGTAGGTTTCCATTAGATTTGTCGTAGTAGTAGAGCTGGAGAGAGCCATTGTAGATGATTGCTGAAGGGTTCATACCTGCAAGGCCTGAGTATTTTGATACCGACCCCAAGCCCCCACCGTCGAGACTTTCAAATTGCCATGTCCCATTTGTCATCCATGCATGTCTTAAATCACCATTAGTTCGATCGTAATAGAATACCTGCAGTGAGCCTTCATATTGTATTGCCGTTAACCCTTCACCGACGTCGGCTATTATCCGACCGCCTGTTGTGCTATTACCGTCAAGCATTACGTCAGCGTATGTTCCGTTTGCATCTTTTCTTACGTAAGATATGTTTCTGTTTACCTTATCGTAATAGAAGCTATAAGTACTATTGTTATAGGTAACGGTCTGAACTCGTGACGTCACACCTTCGAATTTATCTTCAGAGGTATCAAGGGGGTTACCAAACCAATTAGTAAAATAACGATAAAAATTCAGATTTCCGTAAGCACCACAGTTAACAGTAGTTCCCATCGGCGACGATACTGCCGAGTCATTAGGTTGGTACGGTGTGTAATTGTAAAGTGCTTGAGTCGCACGATTTTCAATTTTAACAACTGATCCACCGCAGCTTGAGATTGGACTGTATTGAATAAAGTTCGATCCAAGAATATAAGGTGTATACCAGGTTGGTGAATTATTCATGATAGCTCTAAACATTCGTGATGCCCAGCGAACCTGGTTTGTGAAACCATAGTACTGGCCGTCACATACACCAGGAGTGCTGTCTGGACAACCATATCCTGTCGCGGTTCTGAATTGCCATGGGCCCGGCCAATCATCTGTGATGAGCCCCTGTTCTTTTTGTAGCAATACTAATAAAACTTTGGGATTTATCTTAAATTCCTGAGATGCTTCGTATATAATTTGAGCTGCACTTTTGCCGTTTTCGGTAAAGTCTATCATACAGCTGAGCGGAACATCGTAGCCTTTGCTTTTTATAAAATCTCTTCTAGATGAAGGTGTGCTTCCCCGAGTACCCCACGTATCGCAACTTGACACTTTGCTTTTTAAGAAGACTTGAATTTGCTCTGCATTAAGTGAGTTATAGTCTGTAAACACGGCGTCATCAATAATACGACCTGCGTTCCAACTTGGTGAACTAGCTTGTGCGGACCTTGTGAGAAGTGCGTAAAAACTTGAGACAACAAAGCTCACTACCATTAGAGCTGCAAAGATTAAGGCGGTAACATTTTTTCGATTAGCTTTTATTATTAACATAACTTATACCTTGAAAGACCCGTTTAGTTGGTTCGATCTATTTCCAGTAGAAATTGTCAGTGTAAATTTCCATTCACCCTCAGATAGTTCATCGGTCGAAATGTCGAAGCCCTTGCAGGTTGCACTACTAGGTAAAGACTGAATGGCAACTGTTTTCGTGATTTTTTCATTACCTTTTGTTGCAGCGAATGAGCATTCTCCGGTGTTTAAGACTTCGTTGATAACGGCTCTAACTCTTAATGTTCCTTCCATGACAGATACCGATGTTATGGATGAAGAAAGTGTCGCGTTATTTGGGGGAATGCTTGAAGGCTTAATGTCCATATTTTCAGGTTTTGTATCTAAATTCGTGTCGGCTTTCTTTTCAGTATCAAGGTTTACCGTAGGAGTTGCCTCGGGCCGAGGGGAGGATGGTGTAACGTTACGAATCGCGAATACGTACATCGCGAAGAAGCTAACAATAAGAACACTTACGATTAACACAATAATGAGTATTTTTTTATTTATTTGGCGAGGATTCTTGATTTTCATTTTTAGCCAGCTTATGCTTATTAACTAAATCTAAAATAACAGATAATAGAGCTAATTACCAGTTTGTTGTCTTACTTGAAAATTACCTTAGAATAGAACAAGTAATTCCAACCGGTCGTTATCACAAGAGCGACTGTACGTGCTACCAGTAAACCTAAGACTGCACTGGCAATTTGGACAAAAAATAATGTAAATAAAAAGTTAATTCCAACAAGAATTGAGTAGATAATAGTTTGCTTGAAGACTCGCTTTACTGATTTTGTACGGTCACCAAAAGCAATGACTCTCTGTAACAAGAAGGCGAGGGAGAATCCAAACCAGAACGATAGACTTACTGCCAAGATATTATCAATGTTAAGCACATACCGCAGGAAAGCAAGTAGACCTATTTCTAATAAAAATGAGATACCTCCTACGGCTATATAGCGTATGAGTTGTTTATTTAATTGTATTCTTCGGATCGCTTTATTCATCTTCGTTTAAAAGCGAAGAGCCTTTTGGATTGATGACGAATAGCGGGCGGGCCTGTGTCTGACCGTGTACGTGTGAAAGATAGACCGACATGATACCTTGGGACATCAATACAATACCTACTAGGAATGATATGAATATGCCTAGGAGGGCAGACCCTGTGATGTTTAGATTTAGCGGATCTCCTAGTATGAACTGTTCGATTAAAACTAAGATACCAATAATCAATGATAATAATGTTATAGCTGCACCCGCCCATCCAACTAAAAAGAGTGGTCTAAGCGATAAGGATATAAAGCTATTGAAGGCTAATTTTATAAGTTGATTAAAAGAGTAGGATGCAGATCCAGCTATCCGTGCTGGTGAGCTAAATGTGATGTACGTTTTATCAAAACCAAGCCAGTCTATAAGACCCCGGGTAATTCTATTCCGTTCACTGAAAGATAGAAACTCTTTTTGAACGACACGGTCAATAAGACGATAGTCTGTAGATCTTGGAATAATTTCGTGACCAGCTGTCGCATTAAATAGTTTGTAAAAAAATTTTGAACCGTACTTTTTAACTACACCTTCTTTTTCGTTGCTTGAACGAACACCGACAACTACCTGTGCACCATTCTGCCATTCTTTTATAAATCGACCAATCTCGGCTGGTGGGTGCTGACCATCACCATCCATGATGACGATGGCATCGCCTTTTGCCTGGAATATACCAGCTGTTGTTGCAATCTCTTTGCCAAAGTTTTTTGATAAATTCACGATTCGAATAGGAAATATCTCTTTAGTAAGAGAATGAATTTTCTTCAAAGTATCATCTTTGCTGCCGTCATTGACGTAAATGATTTCAAAAGAGAGAGGAGCTTCTTTTGCAAGAGCAGGTAATAAATGTTTCGTATGGAATGTTTTAATTCCTTCAGATTCATTATAGATGGGAATGATGATTGAGATTAGCATATGTATCCCTGATTTCTTATATCTTTTGTAGTATAAAGCTATTAGGCAGAAGTTTAAACAGTTATTTATAGTGATATACTATTCCTTATGATTACCGTAATAATTGCCGGAGGGTCTGGCACACGCCTGTGGCCACTCTCTACCAGCGACTACCCAAAGCACTTATTGAAATTAACAGGCGAACGAAGTCTTCTTCAGTCAGCCTATGATCGTGCACGACGGGTGGGTGAAACCGTGTACGTTGTTACGGAAGCAAGTCATGCTCATCATGTCAAAGAACAGCTTGCAGAACTTGACGATGATCATTTCTTAATTGAACCAGGCCGTCGTGGAACGGGAAACTGTATTGTTTTTGCTCTTGATGTCATTGGTCGCCGTCATAATCATGACGAACCGATCGCTTTTGTTCACTCTGACCATCACATTCGAGATGTCGAGGGCTATGCACATTCACTTCAGGTAGCGGCATCAGCCTCAAATGACACAAACAAAGTCACTCTCATTGGTATTGAGCCAACTTTCCCCGCGACTGGTTTTGGTTATATTGAACGAGACGGTGAGCTCGGTGATAGCGAAGCGTTTAGTATTGAATCTTTCAAAGAGAAGCCAGACTTTACGACGGCGCAAACATATGTGCAAGCAGGCAATTATTTATGGAACTGCGGGTACTTTGTCGGGTCGGTGAATACTTTTCTTTCCGAGATCCAAGCAGTTGCACCTGACTTGCAGGAAAGCTACAATCGTCTCTCTGGTGTCGAGTTGCCGCTTTCTGACAACTACAACCAGACCTACCTTTCATTCCCGGAACTTGTTATAGATTATTCACTCGCTGAGCGCTCTTCGAACTTAGCAGTTGTTCCAGCGACGTTCGACTGGATGGATATCGGTTCGTTCAAAGACCTTCACGAAGCAAATAGTTCTGACGAAAACGGTAACTTCACTCGCGGTAATGCAGTTTATGATATCGAGAGTCAGAATGTGTATGTTCAGAATGAAGAGGATAAGCCGGTCGTAACGATTGGCCTTGATAATGTAGTCGTCATAAATACCCCTAACGGGATTCTTGTAGCTCGTAAAGACATGAGTCAAAAGGTAAAAGACGCTGTCGCACGTATTAAGGAAGATCAGGCATCGTAATGAAGAAGCTTCTGGCATTTGATCTCGATGACACATTAGCGGTAACAAAATCTCCTATCAGTGATCGTATGGCAGATTTACTAGGGCAGATTTTAGAGTCATTTGAAGTATGTATTATCTCCGGAGGACGCTTCGAACAGTTCAAGACGCAGGTCATTGATCGACTCCATGTTGATTCACGCAGGCTCAATAGAATGCATCTCATGCCAACATGCGGCACAAGGTATTACCGGTATGATGAATTGGATTCAGAGTGGCGTCTACAATATGCGGAAGATCTGAGCGACGAACAGAAACAGCAGATCCAAGATGTCCTTGAAGCATCTGCGAAGGAACTAGGACTGTGGGAAGAAAGTCCGGCCGGTGACATTATCGAGGACAGGGGTAGTCAGATTACTTTTTCAGCATTGGGTCAAAAAGCAACTCCCGAGGACAAATATTCTTGGGACCCGAATGGTACAAAGAAAGCTTCACTACGCGACCTTGCTGCACAATTTCTTCCAGGACTTGAGGTACGCGCTGGTGGATCGACGTCTATTGACGTGACAAGAGAAGGTATTGATAAAGCTTACGGAATGCAGAAGTTGATTGATACGATAGGAATGAGCAAGGATGAGATTCTATTCTTTGGTGATAACCTCAAAGAAGGTGGCAACGACTACCCAGTCAAAGCCTTTGGTATCGATAGCATTGAAGTGTCAGAATGGGAAGACACTGCGGCCCGTCTCGAAGCAATTTTAGCTGTTATCAAATAATTTCGTAGGAAATGAAACACCCCTCCTCGAAAGGGGTGCCTCTTGAGTGGCGCCGCTCCTTTCAAGCAGGGGGTGATGACGCCGTGTGGCGTGGATGGTGATATGAAACCGAAACTACTATTACGGTGGTTTATGCCTTTCTTTGAGCAACGATATGCTGCGCATCTGCGACCATCACGCGAAGACGCTTTGCGAACTGGTCGCTTGTGTCCAGGCAGAACAATGCGATAGTGAGCGTTCCGAGCAAGCCTATGATCGGCTCACGCTGGAGTATTGACAGGGAGACTGATGTCGAACTCCCCGCAATGACCACTATTAGTAATGTCGTCTGGTGGATACGGACTACTTTTTGGACTGACATACCGCCATTGTGCGGATTAAAAAAAGCCCCTCTCAGGCCCCATACTCGATAGCCGTCGACACACAAGATGAGGAGGGACGTAGCGAGTACGATAGATGTTACGAATGAAATGGGTTGGCCTAGCAAAGAAAAACTTTCGGTCACAATCGTGCAAGACATACGGTGGCATGCCTATTTGTACAATTTTACGGTGTTATAGAGTCTTTTACAATCTTTGTCATTTTTGTCGCGAACAAACGACGATCAAATCGCTTTGCCTTTCGGTGAAGGGTGGCTGGGAGAAATGTGAGTGTTTCAAACCGTTTGATTGCCTGTGAGAGACTGTCGACTGTCTGCTGGTCGAATAACACACCACTTTCGCCGTCCTGTACAATATCGAGCGCCCCACCTTTAGCGTAGGCAATAACAGGTGTTCCAGCTGCGAGCGCTTCGACAGCAGCAATGCCGAAATCTTCTTCACCAGGAAAAAGAAACGCTTTTGCTGTTTGTGCTCGTTTAACTAGTTCTTTATCGCTGATCCGTCCAGTGAATGTGATGGTTGGACCTGCTAGTGTCTTGAGACGTGGTGTATCCGGCCCGCTACCAATAATAGTCAAAGGAATGGCGAGGTCATTAGCAGCTTTGATAGCCAGGTCAAATCGTTTGTAGGGGACATGACGTCCCCAGATGATATAGCCGCTCCGTTCGCCTTTTGGTGGTGGTGTGAAGCGGTCAATAGTAACCGGAGGATGAATGACAGTACTAGAGCGCTTGTAATACTGTGTAATTCGCTGTTGCGTGACAGTCGAATTGGCGATCATGACATCGATACCACTGATCGATTCCAGGTCTTGTTTGCGCATTTGTTTTACAAGCAGTGGAATGAACGGTCGAATGAACGGTGTCAACGCTCCGAAGCGAAATTCGCGTCGAAACTCTTCGTAGTGGCTCCAGTAATAGCGGATGGGTGTATGTATGTAGGCAATATGGATCTGATTAGCCCGTGTTTTGCGGATCGCTTTGGCCTCGGCACTACTACTGCTGATGATGACGTCATAGTCTGATAGGTCTAGTTCGCGAAATGCTTTGGCGCGCAGTGTCGGCCAGAGAGTATGTTTATAGCGGAGAGACGCCGGTAACTTCTTTTGTAATGAAGTTGTTCGGATATCAGCGTTTTTAAAAGCTGGTACGGCGTCAGGATTATATACAGAAGTGTAAATGGGTGCTTTGGGAAAGAGATGGTGAAGTTCCTCAACGACCAACTCTGCGCCACCCGCTGTTGTCAGCCAATCATGAACAATCGCGATCTTCGGGGCATTCGTTGACACTAACGAGCTCCTCGTCCAAATAATACGACACCAATAGTTTTGAAGAGGATACGGAGGTCGAGCCAGAAGCTCCAGTTTTGAGCATAATAAAGTTCAAGGTCGACCCTTCCTTCAAAGGAAAGATCGCTGCGACCAGATACTTGCCATAGTCCAGTAATGCCGGGTTTGACGCTAAACAGAAGTGAACCACGATTGCGATAAAAATTCTTTTCGTCCGGAAGGATTGGTCGTGGTCCAACGATACTCATGTCACCTTTTAAAACATTGATGATCTGTGGCAGTTCATCGAGCGAAGTGACGCGGAGAAATTGTCCGAAACGAGTAATACGTGGGTCTTTTGTTACTTTTCGAGTAGCAGCATACTCCTGTGCTAAATCATCGCGACCCATCTGCTGAAAAATAGCAATCGCATCCTGGCCGCTATATTCGGATTTCATCGAACGGAACTTGAGGATTTTTATTTTCTTACCGTACTTTCCTAGACGCGTATTTACAAAAAAGACAGGCCCTGGGTTAAAAATCTTCTGAAAAATAGCAAAGGCAAGCATAACGACTAGCCAGAGTGGGGCGGTAATAATAACGAGTGTGACATCGACACATCGTTTCAAGATAGCTCCCCATCCAATCAGCGGCGTTTGATACACGCTGATCATTGGGTAGCCGACAAAGACGTCGACCGTGTTTCTACCAGAGTAAAACTCCGCTTCAGCTGGAATGAAACTGTAGTCGATGTGGTTTGCTTGTGCAGTACTGAGAATTTTCTGATTCCGTATGGCGGACTCGTAAAGGTCGGTCTGGATAATGGCCGTAATACCGTCAGTTTTGATGTTTTTTAACGCTTCCTCGACGGTAGCATAATGGTGAGCTTTGTAGCCATGAGGAATGTATTTTTTAGGACTAGCTATAGCGACGATATCATAGCCACTTCTTGCGGTGTCTGACAAGAGCCGAGCGACATCTTCAGTGATCTCCGAAGAACCGATAAGTAGTACTCGCTTGGTCCCATAGCCGTATTTAAACGAAAGCGTTCTGATCATGCGCATAATTTCACGCTCAATAACAATCAGCATGAATGAGGCGACCAACGCATAAACGGCGACCAAACGAGCCGGGAAAAGATCACGATCAATAACGTATTCCCAGCCGATAACCAGAAGGACGCCGATAAATACACCGACTGCGATCTTTGACCACTCAATGAGGCGTCGATTGTATGTTTGGTGGTGATACAGACCGATCATGGCAAATACGACGATCCAGAAGGGAACGATAAGGAGAAAAGAACCAAGATAATCAAACGCGTAGATGTTGTTCAAGAGTGGACGAGGGTCATACTGGACGCGTGCCACATACGAAATGACGAACGCAGCAATGAGGACAAGAGTGTCTACGAGAATAAGTGTGAGGCTGTAGAGTTTGTTATTTCGACGCGACATAGATACTTATCAGTATAGTACACTAGAAGAAGCAATGGGTATAAAACAACCGGCTCTTGGGGTTTTAGATAAACTGTTCATCACGCTGATGGCCACTATATTTATTGGCGTGGTTCTACATGCACCATTAACGGTATGGCTGGGAACGGTATTTCCTTCGGCCGAATTATTGATCAAGGCATGGAAAGAGGTCTTGATGATAGTTTCAGGCGCGGTGTTAGTCATCATACTTATGCGTCGTCGTCAGCTTCAGCTTTTGAAGAGTGTTTGGGTGATACTGCCCGCCACGTACGTCTTGCTGCATGTGATATTCATACCATTTTTTATTACTCATTTTGGCGCCTTTCTGACCGGGCTATTGATCGATGTGCGCTATATTATTTACTTCACACTCGCGGTATTGATGGTGCGGCTTTATCCTGATACACGACGACTATTTTTATGGTTATTCGTTGTCGGTGCATCTATTGTCGGTATATTTTCTCTGTTGCAGATCCTTGTGCTTCCGCCCGATTTTTTGAAAATCATCGGTTATAACGCGCAGACCATTCAACCATTTTTAACAGTTGATCAAAATCCTGAGTTTGTGCGTATCAATAGTACTCTCAGAGGACCAAACCCACTCGGGGCGTTCGCTGTTATCGGACTGGCCGTTGCAGCCGCTGCGATACTGCGAGGCAAGCTGCGTAGCATACCAATACACATTAAGATCACTGTAAGTATCGTGATCGCTGGTCTACTTGCTGCACTGTGGTTCAGCTATTCACGAAGTGCGAAAATCGCCGCCATTGCTGCTATCGGACTTGTTATCCTTCTAACGATTGGGCGAAAAATCAACCGATGGGTGTGGGTCGGGGTTGTCGCTGTTGTCTTTGCATTGATCGGTGGAGTTTATGCCGCTCGAGAAACACCATTCGTATCAAACGTCGTCCTCCACGAAAATGCATCGACCGGGTCAGTGGTGACATCGAACGATGATCATCTCGCTTCATTGGTTGATGGAACGGAGCGTCTGG
>CAJYIP010000033.1 GCA_913775275.1 Patescibacteria group bacterium
GGCTTTTGAAACACTCGAGCAACTTGATCACCGTGTCAAAGCACATGAACAGGCTCAAGCAGCCGTTCACGCCGAAGCAGCACTTGATAATTTGACACGTTCTTCTGATGATGAAGTTGAAAACGAACCGACGTTCGGCAGTGCATTGAGCGCAACCACGGAACAAGCTGCAGATGAAGCGCGAAAAGAAGAGGCAAACGATCAGAACAAAACTATTCTGCAGCACTCGTATTTACAGCCAAGTGAGCCGGTTGTTACTCCAGCGCCAATTGAAGAGCAGGGTGAAGAAACGCGTAACGCATACATGTTCGACGAGGCTGAGGCATCGACGATTGCGCCAACCTTACCGCAGCCGCCAACGACAACGCAGCTTGAATCGCAGCCTCAACAGCCTATTGCTCCTGCGGCCCCTGTTGATCTCGGCCTCCCTATGCCGCCACCACTGCCAGACTTTACGCAGGGCGTTCCATCGCTTGCTGGGCCATATGCACCACCGACCGATCAACCTCCGGCAATTCTCGGTGATATCCTCGCACCAGAACCAGCTCAGCCATCGGCTCCGCAAGATACATCAGCCGAACCGTCTGGTCCTTACGCGCCGCCAACTCCTCC
Organism: Patescibacteria group bacterium; assembly: GCA_913775275.1. Taxonomy (GTDB): domain Bacteria; phylum Patescibacteriota; class Saccharimonadia; order Saccharimonadales; family Saccharimonadaceae; genus Microsaccharimonas. The sequence goes on from CAJYIP010000033.1 coordinate 613, forward strand.
GAACCCAAACGATCCTGGTCAGTTCAAGATTCCAGGTCAGCAGTAGTCGGGCGCAAATGATATACTGTCTTCTATGCAAGAAGACAGTATTTTATTAGTCGACAAGCCGGCCGGCATGACAAGCTTTGGTGTAGTGGCCCGTGTCCGTCGTCGCCTTAGCCAACAGTTGGGAAAAAAGGCAAAAGTAGGTCATACTGGCACACTTGATCCATTTGCAACTGGCCTTATGATTATCGTCACCGGCAAAGAATGTCGTAATGCGATGCAGTATTCAAAACTTGATAAAGAATATGAAGCGACCTTTGAACTTGGAAAAACGAGTTCGACTGGTGATCTAGAAGGCGAGTTGACACTCGTTTCTGATCGAATCCCCGGCGAAGAAGAGATTCGTGCTGCTTTGACAAAATTTACCGGAGTGATCCGTCAGCGTCCTCCGATCTACAGCGCAATCAAGATCAACGGCCAACGCGCCTACAAGCTTGCACGCAAAGGCGAAGTCGTCGACATGCCTGAACGTGAAGTAACAGTGTTTTCCCTTGAACTTATCGAGTATGCATACCCAGATGTCCGCATTCGGACTCATGTGAGTAGTGGGACGTATATCCGAACGTTGGGAGAGGACATAGGTAACGTACTTGGGACTGGAGCTTATACGAGAGAGTTGCGGCGGACAAAAGTTGCGGACAACTCAGTTGAACAAGCTTTACCGCTGACTAATTACTCTCAGGGTCAGTAGGTGTAAATCCTTCAGATGTAAGCTGAGCGATTATACCGTCGAGTGCGTTCTCGCGTTCACCGATGCGACCAGAGTAACGAGGGTCTGTCTTTGCAAGCGTGATTTCGTTGAGGAGTTTTTGCTTTGCGTCAGCGTTCAATGTTAGCTCAGATTCATTAGTGCGCAATGTTGACAGAACTGTCTCAAGGTAGCTTCGGTCGTGGGTAACCAATAGCTCCGCGCTACTCATCTTGTTCGCGTTAACTGTCTCGACGATGTAGTGGTCAAGACGAGCTTTACCCGTTGCCGGTACCCCATTAACTGTAGGAATTGTTCCTTGTTTCATAGCAGCGATAATGCCTGCACCAGCAAACTTAGGTTTGCTACTGTTCTTAAGTAATGTATCGGCAAATGTCTGTCGGAAGTCCTGGTTTTCGTCACTAGGATTGATATCCAAGTTTGCCATCAACTTCATGATCTCATCGGTATTTGCACCGCCGGCAATCTTTTCGATAGCAGCTTCACGAATGTCATCGGTAATGTTGATATTGAGGCCAGTTGCTCTGTTAAGGGCAATGTCCGTAATGACATTATCGCCGTAGTTGTAGTGAGATAAAATGCTTGCCGCATTGGAGATTGATTCACTGTGCGCTTTGCTCTGCGCGGCAAATGCCGCAGCAAGTGCTCGTTGGGCGCCTTTAGGATCAATACCACCGGCACGTTCCTGTATATTTCCGATATTAGCTTCCATGGCTTTCGAGAAGTGCTGTTGCAGCTCGTGTTGCGCAGAAGTTGCGCGGTTTTTCTCAATCTCAAGCTCTTGGTGCTCAGTACCCATAGCAGCGACTGCCGTTCGTAGTGCTGGAGTCGCAAGACCACGATCTTCGACCCGTTGTGGCACGCGGCCCATTTGGTATTCGGTTGTATCAGATGTCGTGACTTGGTTAGCTCGCTCAAGTGCCAACTTAGCAGCTTCCATCTGAACATTTTCGATGTGAAGGCGAGCATTTGGTGTGTTGAGGCGATTCTGGACGGCGGTCTTCATCGAACTATCTGCTGAAGCTTGTCTCAGCTCAGCACTTTTTTCAACACCATAGAGCGGCTGGTAACGATCCATATCCTGTTCGAGTGCATTGGCGTTTTTACTTGCTTCGTATGCGCTAATAGCGCGTTTGCGGTACTGCTGATTACGATCAAGCCGCTGAGCAGTTCGGCGCATCAGGTTGAGGCCTTGACCAGGGTTTTTTTGCAAGGCTTTGTTGCGGTGAACGGCAGCGTTTTCGTTGGCCCAGTTTTTTGTGCGATCCATAATGCCTTTCCGCGGGTCGTTGATGATACCGGCGATACGACCGAGCAAGCCACCGCTCAGTTTCAGAAGGAGGGGGGTGATGATCAGCGGTGCAACTTGGACGGCGAGCCCGAATATAATCATGATGAAGTTCGTCGCGTTCTGAACGATAATGCCGCCCGCCAACTGTGATCCTCCAAAGACCAGTGAGAAGGCTGGGAAGAAAATGAGCATCGTCATAAAGAGATCACGCCATTTATCAAACCATTTTTCAGTGTTAGGAAGAAGGTTCGCCACGAATGCGAGTGGAGAGATGACGATCAAGATGATAATTATTGCTTGGCGGGCAGCAAGAAGAAGTAGGACGAAGAGAATAGTGAGCACGAAGCCGAGTAGTAGTGGGAGCAAGATAAAGATGCCAGAAACGGGACTTCCGGCGGTTGAAACTGCGATTGCCCCAAGTCCACCTAGGATTGCACCACCCGATAGAATGAACTCGGCGACGGCAAGCCACGGGTTTGCACCTTCCTGTAGCTGCAACGTACTGTTGGTTATCGCAAATGTGTTCTCGCGTATTGATATCATAATTTGCTGTAGTCCATACCCGGCGATGTTTGATAGGTCGACAGCTATTGCAGCGATCAAGAACGAAAGGTTGACGAGAATAGCTGCAACAATCAATCGCGGTAGCAGCTTCTTCAGACCATAGTTACTAATGCCTGCGCTTGTTAGTTGTGAGTAGATAATGATTAAGAAAGCGATAATGAAGGCAACGTTTGCGATGCTTCGCATGACGTTCCACGCAACGTACAATGGAGTATTGGTGTCGTTGATAGAGAGCGGGCGGACTTCGACGAAGTCAGCAACGAGATTATATATGTTATCCATCGCTTCAGCGAGGAATACTGTTACTGGACAGACAATCCATCCAATACCATCAACGGAACAGGAAGAGGCAACACCAGAGGTACTTTGACCGCTCGGTACTATCGTTACCGCGCGCTGGTTGCGCTGATTGCTATATTGATCACGACCGGTCAGGTCGAACAGGCTGTAGTTAGCGGACGTGGCAGTTGGTGGACTCGTTCCTGGTGAAAAGTAAATAATTCGGGCTTCACGTGTCGTTGATGAGCCATTTTGGTCCTCAATCGCCTGGTAGACAATTGTGCCTTCAGGAAAGCCTCGGCTATCATTAGCGCCAGCTGTGCCGGCAGGGAAGTACTGCTTACCGCTATAGACAATGCTTTCGCCTTTCCACTGGGCGTCACCGCTTTGAGCGGATGTAGGATGAGAGGCGACAGTTGTCGCAAGCAAGACTGACACGAAAGCGGCCAGTACAAAAGTAATAATTCGTCGCAGGGAGAGCCCTCGATGCGACGTGAACCTCATAAGCTCCATAACTCGTGTATAATATCATTTTACAGATAAAAAGTCAATAGTTATGCTTAATTTCGTTTTACTGAGTGTGAGATAAAATCACCTCTTAAAACCTCTTGAATCCTGTGTAAAACTCTGCTATAGTACACACCTGATGATTACAGCAGAGAACAAGGCGCAGGCTTTTGGCCTAACCCAGACACACAAGAACGACGTCGGCAGTCCGCAGGCGCAGGCTTCGGTGCTCACCACTCGTATCAAAGAGGTGACCGAACACTTGAAGGTCAACAAGCACGACCACATGGCTCGTCGCGGGTTGATCCAAATGGTCTCTCGTCGCAAGAAACTGCTCAAGTATCTTGAGGCAAAAGACTTTGAAGCCTACAAGGCAACTGTCGCAAAACTAGGACTCCGCAAATAAGCGGAGTTCTTCTTTTATAATAGGAATACAACTTAGGAGGAATCATGGCATACGAAGGCACAAAACTACACAACTTTGAACCGCGCGAAAGCGTCACAGAATTAGAGATTATCGACACTGAAATCGGAACAGGCGAAGAAGTCACAGCTGGCGCAACGATCACCGCACACTACACGGGCGCGCTCGTTAAGAACGGCGTTATTTTCCAAAGCAGCCTCGATTTTGGTAACCCAATTACATTTGGCCTCGATCAGGTTATTAGTGGCTGGACGCATGGTGTTCCGGGAATGAAAGTCGGTGGAACTCGTCGATTAATTATCCCAGCCGAGCAAGCGTACGGATCAAGCAGTCCTGCGCCGAATATTCCGGCAAACAGTGATCTCGTATTCGACATCGATCTCGTCGCAATCCCAAAAAACGGCTAATTACAGCGCACGCGTAGGGGTGAACATGATGAAGCTTGTGCTATAATGACGGCATTATGGTGGGTTCATATGACCAACAACGAGCAGAGAGATATGGCTTCACGATAGTCGAGCTTATCGTTGTCATTGCTGTCATTGCTATTTTGGCTGCAATCACTATCGTCGCCTATAACGGCATTCAACAACGTGCTCGCACGTCTGCTCAAGCTTCAGAACTGAGCCAGGTCCACCGAAAGATCCAAGCAGAAGTAGCGGTTGATACAGGTAATTCTATCGCTATAAAACCTCCGATCGTATGGCTAAAAAGCCCTGGAACGATGGATCTTAGTAAACCGCTACGGTCAGCCAAGAGTGTCACGATATATGGTGTATTCAAGTCCCTTAATAGCCCGTCTGATGCTAACTGGTCGTCTATCGTAACGCTAAGCCCAACAAATTCTAACAACGCCTTGAGGTTACGAAGCGGTGCGAGCACCGACAATACTGCACGTGGCTATTACAGTACATCATCGCAGCCAAACAGAGATCTGACGAGAAACAATATTTTGAACAACACGTCTCGTCATATTGGATGGATAACGGCTAATTCATCGACCATATCTTCGAGTTACGATCTTCAGACTGACTTGAATGCATCCCTCGATAGTCATACGGGGTGGGATTTTGATACTGCGACGTTGGTTTCGAACGGTGCATATACAGGCATCACAGCCTTTGTCTTTGATGAGTATCACGATGCAGAGACCAGAGCTGGTATGATCAGTTGGCTGAACAAAGAGTACGGTGTCGGCCTTTAGGTCAAGGCGTCTGCTATAATAGGGGAAGCTCACAGTGCGACTAAGTGCTGGATATAGCTATTCGTTCTTTTAACGAATTTCTGTACCCATACCTTACTCGCAGACAAAGAATAGAGGTGAGTGTAAACACAAAGGAGGTCCAACTATGGCCACAATCAACCCTTACGGCAAGGAAATTATTAAAGTTAGCACAGAGTTTGAGGGAAAGCCTTTAACTCTCGAAGTGAACCGTGTTGGCTTCCGAAGCACTGGATCTGTCCTCGTGACATACGGTGATACGGTTGTTCTCGGGACGGCTCAGGTAGGGACGCGACCAGTTGTCCTCGACTATTTCCCGCTCAGTATCGACTATGAAGAAAAATTTTATGCAGCTGGTAAAATCAGCGGCAGCCGCTTCATCAAACGCGAGGGTCGTCCAAGTGACGAGGCTATCCTGATTGGCCGACTGATTGACCGTCCGATCCGTCCACTCTTTCCAAAGGGATATCGCCAAGAAGTGCAAGTTGTCGCTAGCGTCCTTTCTATGGACCCAGATTTTCGTCCTGACATTATTGCGATGATCGCAGCATCGAGCGCTCTTATGCTGACCGGAACACCATTCGACGGTCCAGTTGCTGGACTGCGTATTGGTCGCGTTAATGGTGAGTTCAAGGCTTTCTTAACTGCCGAAGAACGCGAACAATCTGACCTCGATCTCGTTGTTGCTGGTATCGAACGCGGCATCACCATGGTCGAGGCCGGTGCAAATGAAGTCCCGGAAGAAGTCGTTGCCGACGCGTTAGCCTGGGCGTTCGAACGATACCAGCCGGCTATCGCATTGCAACGCGAACTCGCCGAAAAGGTCGCCCCGGCTGCGCAAAGCTACACGCTGATCTTGCCGGACCCATCTATCCAAGAAGCTGCTGACACTTGGGTAGAAGGTAAAATCGGTGAAGCGATCCGCCGCCCATACCCAGAACGTAACGAAATGATTAATCAGCTGCGTTGGGATTTCCACCGCGACATGGCCCAGAGTTACGTCGAATCACAAGGCCTTGAAGTACCAGAAGGCGCTACCGAAGAGGGAATTGCCGCCTTTGCCGCTGATGCCTTCAAGCCACTCCGTGACAAATACGATGAAGCCTTCACCAGCGCGCTACACAAAGATGTTCGAAAAGGCATCGTCGAAGACAAAGTTCGTCCCGACGGCCGCGCCTTCGATGAAATTCGACCACTTTCAAGTGAAGTCGGATTGTTGCCGCGTGCCCACGGTTCATCACTCTTTACTCGCGGTGTGACGCAAGCGCTCAATATTGTCACCCTCGCATCCCTTAGCTACTCTCAAATGGTTGACACAATGGAAATTAACGATGGTGAGCGTCGCTACATGCACCACTACAACGCACCAGGGTATACGGTTGGTGAAGTTCAGCGCCTTGGTAGCCCAGGCCGACGCGAAATTGGTCACGGCTACTTAGCTGAACGAGCGCTTATCCCAGTTCTGCCGACTGCCGAAGAATTCCCGTATGCTATCCGTAGCGTCACCGAGATTATGAGCCAGAACGGCTCGACTTCAATGGCTGCAACATGTTCAAGCTGTCTCGCGCTGATGGATGCCGGTGTGCCAATCAAACGACCGGTGTCTGGTATCGCTATGGGTCTCATCATGGACGGCGACACGGCAAATATCTTGTCTGACATCGCTGATGCCGAAGACTTCGCCGGTGACATGGACTTCAAGTCCGCTGGTACTGAAAACGGTATTACGGCTCTTCAGATGGATATGAAAGTTCACGGTCTTCCAGTTGAAATTCTCCGTGAAGCTCTAATGACTGCCAAGAAGGGTCGAGCCCATATTCTTGCGCACATGGTAACGACAATGGCATCACACCGTTCATCTATGAGTCCATATGCGCCACGAATTGAGAAGATCAAGATCAACCCGGAAAAAATTGGTGCAGTCATCGGTAAGGGTGGTGAAATGATCAATAAGATTACGAGCGAAACAGGTGCTGAAATCGACATTAAAGAGGATGGCCTCATTACTGTCGCAAGTCCTGATGGCGCTTCGATCGAAAAGGCGATTAACTGGATCAAAGGTTTGACCGAGGAACCCGAAATCGGCCGCATTTACGAAGGTAAAGTGGTGAGTATAAAAGATTTTGGTGCATTTGTGAACATTATGCCGGGTATTGACGGTATGGTGCACATCTCGCAGCTATCGAACGAACGAGTAGAACGAGTCGAGGATGTCCTTACAGAGGGTGAAATCATCAAGATCAAGCTTGTCGGTATCGACGAACGCGGTCGCCTCAGTTTGTCCCTGAAAGATATGACCGATTCACCTGAAGCGTAGACGAATATTTTGCTGAGAAAAATAAACGCAGTATACTAAAGACAGTATTTTGAGGAGGAACCATGAACCCTGAGAACAACGTATCACCAGAATCGCCAGCTCCAATCGCAGAAACAACTTCAAACACTCCAGCGCCACAGCCGCCAGAGAGTACCCCGACACCAGACAAACGAAAGAAGTATGTATTGCTTGGTATTGGCGGATTTATTCTCGCCGCTATCATTGCTGCTGTTGTCGTTTATTTTGTAAACTTCAATATTTCAAAGCAAGACTACCAGAATGCTGCGAGTGCGGCTCAGCCTGTTTCAACCCAGTCCGCTGAAGCAGTTTCTGCAATGGATGCTATCGTAAACAGTAAGGACACCGATCCGAAAAAGTTGCTTGAAAAGATAGATACCGCCGAAACCAAACTAGCGAGTTTGAAGACGGCGAATGAGGAGCTGCAGGGCAAAAAAGCCCTGAATGCAGGTGACATTCGGGATCTCAATGCGACCTTCAAGAAAGATTACGAATCTTTTTACGACTACTCAACCACGTATACCTCATCTGCAAAGATCGCTTATGGTGCGACATCAGGTTGTGCTGACGTGTTTAAGGAAAAAAGTCCATCAACAAACACTGATTTTTCAAAATACAAAGAAGCAAACAGCGACTGTCGTGCAAAATTGACAAAAGCTGCTGGTGAAATAAAAGACGAGGATTTGAAAAAAGTATTGGTGTCGTATTCAACTTACCTCAACGACACGTTGCCAATTACAGAAAGCATTTACAAAAACATGAAGACATTCAACCTCGACGATTTCGCAAAGGTTCAGAAAGATCTTCAGCCCTTTACAAAGGCATATGGTGACTCACTAAAGTCTGCGACCGAAAATCTCCAGAAACGATACAAAGAACTCGGTGACATGCAAGGAAGCCTCAAGACCCTTACCGAAGCAATCGACAAAAAAGCTAACGCCTAATTTCAAAGGAGCGAACGATGAACCCGAATGATACAAATCCTCAGGTACCACCGGATCAGTCAACGCCTCCTATGGATCAAGTGCCGCAAGCCGAGCAGCCATCATATATATCGCCATCTTCGTATGATGCAGAACCAGG
>CAJYIP010000034.1 GCA_913775275.1 Patescibacteria group bacterium
ATTCTTTTGGCTCAAGGTAGCTAAAGGCGATCTCTTCGATTTGCATACGAACGCGTCCCATACCGATGCGGTCTGCCATGGGCGCAAAGACATCAAGGCTTTCGCGCGAAATTTTCTTCTGCTTTTCGGGGGACATATGTTGAAGCGTTTGCAAATTATGGAGGCGATCGGCGAGTTTGATGATGATAACGCGGACATCTTGACCGACGGCAATGAGAAGCTTTGATAGATTATCGGTTGTTTGGGGTAGATACGCAGTTAAATCTTGCATGCCGGCTCGTGCTTTGGAAACTTTTGTCACACCGTCGACGAGAAACGCGACATCTTTCCCGAACGTATTTTCTATATGACTCAGTGTCACATCAGTATCTTCGACGGTATCGTGGAGAACGCCAGACAAGACGCTATCGATATCCATGCCCCAGTCAATCAATGTCGCAGCAACCGACAGCGGGTGAATGATATATGGTTCGCCACTTTTCCTTTTCTGGCCTTTATGTGCAGTTGAGGCGAGTTCGATAGCAAGCTCTAGTTCAAGAAGATCGTCTTCTTCATAATGGGGGGCAGCTTTACTGAGCAACTCGCGCTTGTTCATGATTTCTATTGTATACTAGTCATAAGTACAACGTCTCACAAAATAAGGAGTGGTAATGAGTAAGACGAAAATCGGTATTAATGGGTTTGGTCGTATCGGCCGTAACGCCTTCAAGATTGCTTTCGATCGAAGTGACCTCGAGGTGACTGCTATCAATGACCTCACGGATACAAAAACACTTGCATATCTACTGAAGCACGACAGTAATTACGGAACGTACGGAAAAGAAGTTTCTTTTGATGATAAAGGTATTATTGTCGACGGACAGCATATCGCTGTGACTGCTGAAAAAGATCCATCGCTATTGCCGTGGGGTAATATGGGTGTTGAGCTCGTTATTGAATCGACAGGACGTTTCACCGATAAGGAATCGGCTGAGCTTCACATCAAAGCTGGTGCGAAACGCGTTATAATTAGTGGCCCAACAAAGAGCGAAGGTGTTGATACTATCGTGCTTGGTGCAAATGACGATGCAATCGAAGGTGCATCGCAAGTTATCAGCAATGCTAGTTGTACGACAAACTCACTTGGTGTTGTTATGGCTATTCTCGACGCTGAATTCGGGGTCGAAAAATCACTGCTCACGACCGTTCATAGCTATACTGCGAGCCAGGCATTGCAGGATGCGCCGTCGAAAGACCTACGTGAAGGTAGAAACGCTGCTGAAAACATTGTTCCGACAACAACTGGCGCAGCAATTGCTGTCACGAAAACCTTACCGCAACTCGAAGGTAAATTCGACGGGCTGAGTATTCGTGTACCAACGCCAGTCGTTTCAATCTCTGATGTCACCGTATTGCTTAGTCGTGATACGACAGTAGAAAAAATTAATGCCGTCTTTAAAAAAGCTGCTGCTGAACCGTACTATCAAGGTATTCTCGGAGTGAGTGAAGAGCCACTCGTTAGCCGTGACTATATCGGTAACAGTCACTCAGGTGTTGTCGATCTTCTTTTGACAAAGGTTGTTGGCGGTAATCTTGCAAAGATTATGGTTTGGTATGACAACGAGTGGGGTTATAGCAATCGTCTTGTCGAGTTGGTGTCTGATGTTGCTAAAGGCTTGCGTCGACAAGCGTAAAACACTTATACTTAAGCGTAATGAAGATCTATTTAGGCAGCGATCATAACGGCTTTCATATGAAAGAGGCGGTATTCGCTTATCTTGCAAAACATGGGTATGACGTTGAAGATGTTGGTGATAGCGAACTTGATCCAGCAGATGATTTTCCAGAATTTGCTCAAGCAGCCGCGCTAAAGATACTCGGTGACGAGAATGACTCACGCGCAATATTGCTCTGCGGCGGAGGACAGGGAATGGCAATGGCCGCTAATCGTTTCCGCGGCATTCGTGCAAGTGTCATTTGGGATGCGTATGAAGCAAAAATGACACGTAATGACAACGACTCTAACGTCCTTTGTCTTCCATCCCGAGTGTTAGAAGCCGACGAAGCTGGATGGAAAGGGATTATAGAGACGTGGCTCAATACGCCATTTGCTCATGCGGTCCGCTTCAAACGACGTAATCAACAACTGGATGAACTATAATGCCAATGCTCGCACCCACCATTACCGCTGAAACACCTGAGGCGTATCTTGCGTCAGTCCAGATGCTTCATGCCTTTGCATCGCGTATTCATATTGATATCAGCGACGGTGAATTTGCGCCAACGTTTTTGTTATCTGCAGATCAGCTATCATGGCCGAGTGAGTGGCAGGTAGACGTCCATGCGATGGTGACACGACCAAGTGAATATCTGCCTCGTTTGATAAGTTTGAAGCCTATGACGATTATCATTCACGCAGAGATTCCTGAAAACGCGGCCGTTCATTTGAGAACTATTAAGCAAGCTGGTATTCGAGCTGGACTCGCGTTGCTGCGTACGACAGTTCCATCAACCGTCACCGAAGCGATCAAAGAAGCTGATCATGTGATGATATTCTCTGGAGACCTTGGCAAACAAGGCGGTCATGCCAGTATGATGCAAGTAGAGAAAATTCGTCTCGTCAAAGCCATCAATCCAAATGTCGAAATTGGCTGGGATGGTGGCGTAACGATGGATAACGCATATACGATCACCCAGGCTGGCGTCGATATTTTGAATGTCGGAAGTGCTATCAGTAGTGCACCCGATCCTACAAACGCTTTCCAGGCATTGACGCGAGAAATTAATAAACACGGGGTGATTTAATGAAGCTGACTATTCCACAGATTGAACAAAAGGCAAACGACATTCGTCGAGACATTATCACGATGCTTGAAGCAGCTGGGAGTGGACATAGTGCAGGTCCCCTCGGGCTAGCGGATATCTTTGCGGCACTCTATTTTAATATCTTATCGTTTCGTCCAGAAGAACCTGAGTGGTCTGATCGCGACGTCTTTTTCCTTAGCAATGGCCACACGGTACCGGTACAATATGCTGCTATGGCGGAGGCCGGATTCTTTCCGAAAGATGAACTTCTGTCTCTTCGTAAGTTCGGTAGTCGCTTGCAAGGTCATCCGGAACGAGAAAAATTACCAGGCATTGAAAGTACGAGCGGTCCACTCGGAAGCGGTTTATCACAAGCTGCTGGCTATGCATACGCATTGCAATACATCGACAAGCAACCGCACCGTTTTGTGTATGCGGTGACTGGCGACGGCGAGTTGGATGAGGGTAATATTTGGGAAGCGGCCATGTTTGCTGGTAAATACAAGCTTTCTCAACTAATTGTTTTCATTGATAGAAATAATATTCAAATTGATGGAAGTACTGAAGATGTCATGCCGTTGGAGGACCTTCGTGGCAAATGGGAATCTTTTGGGTGGCATGTACTGGAGATAGACGGACATAATATTGAAAGCATTATTGATGCCGCTAGCCAAGGTCGTGCTATCAGCAATCGTCCAACAGTTGTTATTGCTCATACTATTCCTGGCAAGGGTGTTGATTTTATGGAGTATGACTATCGTTGGCACGGTATGCCCCCTAATAGCGATCAAGCTAAAGAAGCGCTAGTAAAGTTACGGACACTCGATGGGAAAATCAGTCATGAAGGAGCCGGTGTATGAAATATCCTTTAAATCCGTCATTGTTTTCAGGCGACATCCAGCAGGAGCCAATTCGGGCTGGATTTGGACGTGGCTTGAAGGCGGCGGGTGAAAACGACAAGTCGGTTGTTGCATTGTGTGCTGATCTTACGGAAAGTACACAGATGCATCTTTTCAAAGAGGCCTATCCAGAACGATTCATCGAGATAGGTGTTGCTGAACAAAACCTTGTGACGGTTGCAAGCGGACTAGCTAGGGCTGGGAAAGTGCCATTCACGAGTAGCTATGCTGCGTTCAGTCCAGGTCGTAACTGGGAGCAAATTCGTACAACAGCTGCGTTAAACAATCAACCGGTTAAGGTTGTTGGATCTCACGCTGGTGTCAGTGTTGGTCCAGATGGTGCGACGCATCAAATGCTGGAAGATATCGCATTGATGCGCGTATTGCCTAACATGGTCGTCGTGGCTCCTGGTGACAGCATTGAGGCTGAAAAGGCGACACAGGCGATCGCAAAAAATGGCAAGCCAACGTATCTACGTCTCGCTCGTGAGAAGACACCGGTCTTCAGCACAATCGATTCACCATTTGAAATTGGTAAAGCATATGTACTGCGAGAAGGAGGCGACGTGAGTCTTCTTGGAACAGGCTCGATGAGCTATCAATTGCTTGTCGCGGCGGAATTACTAGCAAAGCAGGGTATTGATGCCGAAGTGGTTCATGTGCCGACCATTAAACCACTTGATCATGAGACAATTCTCTCCAGTGTTCGAAAGACCGGTCGCGTTGTCACTGCCGAAGAGGCGCAAATTGCTGGAGGATTTGGTAGCGCGATTGCGGAATTTCTCACCGATACTCTACCTATGCCAATCAAAAGGATTGGAATCGAAGATCGATTTGGCGAATCGGGATCACCGGCCGAACTGCTGGATTATTTTGGACTGACTGGAGAAAAGATTGCTGCGACTGTGAGCGAATGGGCTGCACGAACACATCGCTATCATCAATCATAAACTCGAATGAACTTTCTGAAACGAAACCAAGTCGGATTCACTATCGTCGAACTTTTAATCGTGATTGTTGTTGTTGCGATCCTCGCGGCAATAACAATAGTTGCCTATAACGGGATCCAGAATAGGGCAAAAGCTTCTTCGGCGCAGACGGCCGCTGCTCAGGCAGGAAAACGGATCATGCAGTTTTCAATCGAATCAGGAACTGACACATTTCCGGCTAATCAAGCTGCTTTCGACGGCCTTAATATTTCATCAGGCTCGGCTAGTTTTCAGTACATGGCAAATAACACGACGAACCCTCGGCAGTTTTGTGTCACTGCGACAGTCCAAGATGTCAGTTTTTTTATCAATAACACATCACAAACATCACCGGTTCGAGGTGGCTGTCCTGGTCATGGACAAGGAGGTGTAGCTGCTGTGACGAACTTATCTGTTAATCCTCGACTTGCTGTCAATTCATCGGGATATTTTTCACAAACACCATCAAATAATGTGCAAGGAAGGGCGCCCGCAAGTGGACAAAATAACGAAGCGACGTATAGTGTGTCGACAACTGTTGCAGGACAATTGCGCATTCAGTTCCTTGGAAGTGCAATACCGGTAGCCGCCGGGGAGCAGATAAGAATAGCATACGACCTCTACTCAAGCGTTGCATTTTCGGGACTGTCTACCGAAGTACAGTTTAACGGTACGACGTGGCAGGGATTTGCAGCAGGTGCAGTGTCGGTAGGATGGGGTCGCTACTCGTCAATCGTGACAGCTCCAGCTAATGCGACCAGTATAACAATGGCGCAAGTCCTCAGCCCTTCATCGGGCGTTCCTGCAAGTGCAAACTTCAATATTACGAATATCATGATCACCCGTGGGGTGCAGACGTACCAAATGAGCGACGGTGAATCTCAGAACTGGGTATGGAACGGGACGCGATACAATTCATCGTCAACTGGACCAGGTAACTAAAAAATTAGCTAAGTATTGCTTTACGCCCTAGATCACCGGCTTGTCGAAGGCGTCGTGCGTGTGGGGCATACATTCTCCATAGTGTTTTTATGTTGTCGTTATTGAACGTTATAGGGCAGCCGATTGAAACGATATCGGGCTCAACGTCAGATAGCTGTATGGTTGGACCATCAATTAACAGGTCGGTGTGTGTCAACATATTATATTTTTTTCCAAATACCGCTGGTATTAGAGCGTTTTGAGGCAAGCCTCGCCGAAAAATGACATGATCTCCGCTTGTATCAAGGTGCTGCAAAAAATCGTCGTGGTGTTCGGACATTTCAAGGTAGATGAGGCGATACGCGTACGATTGATTCGAGGATAGCTTCGCAATTTTATCTATGACGGTATCGTTATCAGGATCACTTGCTCTCTCGACGCCCAGCATACTGCTCAAGGCTTCGTGAACGGCTTCCATCGTATTAACTGCGGTGGTGCTACCGGCACTAATCGTTTGCTCGATGGTAGGCCATCGATGTGGGTGTTGCAAGTGACGTTCGTGCTGAGAGGTGCTAAGGTTCGCATGAATTGCAGTGTGAGATGTCAGAGTGTCAAGCACTGACTGTGACAATCTATCCTCGAATGAACGTCTGAGGCCTAGTATTGATTCAGTTTCCTGAAGGGATCTATGAAAGGAGTTATCTTGAGCTAACTTTTCAATGCTTTCATCTAAGATAACTCCCAAAGCGGCATAGTGGTCGATCCGGTTTTGTACCGCTGATGTTTCAGGAGATGTGACACTACTGACTTGTTCATCGTACTGTCGATGCAAGTGAATTGCTTCGGATCGAGGTGTTGGCATAAAGGTAGTTTCTCGCTTCGTGAAAAATAGTGCAAGCATAACCGAATAAGGCGGGTCGTGATATACTTGTCTCAGATAACCATGACCATTTCTAGGGGGGCATATCAGATGGGACTGACAATTCGACAAATTCGAGATAACACGACACGGGCGCGGCACTTGATGCAGCGAAGTCGACAGCAAGGGTTTGCTGTTGGTGCATTCAATATTGATAATCAAGAAACACTTATTGCAGTTGCAAAAGCGGCCCAGAAGCTTCAGTCACCTGTTTTAGTAGAGGTAAGCGACGGCGAAGTAAAAGCAATGGGATTAGAAAATATCCGTGATCTCGTCGACAACTACAAAGTCGAATATGGCATTGAGATGTATATTAACCTTGATCATAGTCCGACTGTCGAAGATTGTAAACGAGCGATTGATGCTGGTTACGAATTTATCCACATTGATATTTCTCAGGCGAACCACGATGCGACCGAAGACGAGATCATTGCCAAAACTCGTGAAGTGGTCGAGTACGCTCGTTTTACCGGTGCATTAGTCGAAAGCGAACCACACTATTTCGGCGGGAGCAGTAACGTCCACGAAGAGACGATTGACTACGAAGAGATTAAAAAAACATTTTCAACACCCGAAGGGACGAAATCTTTTGTTGAGGAAACCGGTATTGATACGTTCGCTGCAGCTGTTGGTAACCTCCACGGCAAGTACCCCGTTCCGAAGCAGCTTGACCTCTCGCTCCTTGCGAAAATCCGTGAATCAATTGATTGCCAAATTAGTTTACATGGCGGATCTGGGACACCCCTTCATTTCTTCGAAGAAGCTGCTCGAATCGGTGTGAGTAAGATCAATATTAATAGTGATATGCGTTATGTCTTTCGCAAAGAACTTGAAAAGGTGCTTGCCGAGAATCCTAATGAATACGCGGTAGTGAAATTGATGCCACAAGTCTACGGCGCGGTACAAACTGTTGTCGAAGAGAAAATAAATGCATTTGGTAGTGCTGGCAAAGCAGTTATTTAATAGACATGATCATTCCAACAATTGTTTCTATCGGTAAAGCCACTCAGGACGTTTTTGTCAAAAGCGCCAGCGCGTTTTCCTCGTTTGAACACAAAGGTGTGAAGTACGAGCAGCTTCCAGTCGGACAAAAGCTTGATCTCGATGAGGTCGTTTTTGCGACCGGTGGTAACGTGACGAATGCTGCCGTGACATTTGCTCGCCAAGGTCTTCATAGCAAATATGTGTGGTGTCTCGGGACTGACGTTGCAAGTGAGAGTATTCTTCAGGAGCTTGATCGAGAGTCGATCGACACTGCCGGTGTCGTTCAAAAAGACGACTATCGAGCGAGCTATTCGGTTGTCATTATGTTGGACGGTGGAGAGCGTACAATCCTTAATTACAAAGGGACGTCACTGGAAACTACTTCCCATGGTCTGGATCTGAGTTGTATCGAAACGGCCGACTGGG
>CAJYIP010000035.1 GCA_913775275.1 Patescibacteria group bacterium
TGCGTCACTATCCTGTTGAAAAGCTTTCTGGGCATGAAGTGGGCACGGCTGTGTTTTCTTCGAAGAGCAATTCGCCTAGCTTCATTGATCGCATGTGAATGCAGGGATGATTCTATTCGTGGTATAAATAGAGCTGAATGATGAGAGGAGGTTGGTATGATCGCTCGCTTCATGGAGGAGGAAGACGTGGACTAAGTCCCGCTCCTGCTTGGCCGCTAGTAGCTTACATAGCTTCTAGCGGCCTTTTAATGTGAGACTTTAATGACTGACTGCGCCAGCGCTTGCTTTTGCTTTTTTGATGAAGAACGCTGGAATGATTGAGAGTGATGCGATACTAGCGCTCAGTAGGAAAGCGACGTGAATGCCTTCGGCGTACGCTTTTGGCACACTTCCACCGTTACCTAAAGTGAGTGCAACGATACCAGACATGATCGCGATAAATAATGCTGTACCGGCGGCAGCGGCAACTTGTTGCATTGTGGAGACAGTAGCTGATCCAAACGCATAAAGGTGTTTTGGTAATGATCCAAGGCTGCTTGTAAAGAGCGGTGTGAAGATAAATGCTAAGCCGACACTAAAGATGATGTGACCGATGAGCAATGTTACCCATGAGCTGTGTTCTCCAAGGAGTAACGCCAGGCTCCATAGTGCACCAGCTGTAACGGTACTCCCAACAACTAATAGCGGACGCGGTCCAACTTTATCATATAGGCGTCCGACGGTCGGTGCTAATAATCCCATTGCCAATCCGCCAGGTAGCAACAACAATCCACTTTGCAAGACGGTAAATCCGAGAACATTTTGCATATAGAGTGGCAACAATATGAATGCACCGAACATCGCCATCATGCATATCATGAACATGATCACAGAGAGCGAGAATGTCGGTGTACGGAACGTTCGTAAATCCAGTAGCGCACGGTCAGATCGCTGTAACATCAATTGTCGTCCGATGAATAGTGCAAGCGCAATCGCACCGATGATGATCGGAGCTAGTCGTACTATCATGCTAGTTTCGGCACCAGATTCCCCTATCGTACTGAGCCCGAAGACAATGCCACCGAATCCAATTGCCGATAAGATGATCGAGAGGATATCAATTGGAGCGCGGCTGGTTTCACCGACGTTGTGCATTCGTCGTGCTCCGATAACAAGCATCGTTATGGCGATTGGTAGAACGAAAATGAACAAGAAACGCCAGTTCAGCTGACTCAGAATCAGACCAGAGATCGTAGGCCCGATAGCAGGTGCAACAGAAATGACGATCGATATATTGCCCATCCGCCGACCGAGCGTTTCATGTGGCTCAAGACTCATGACCGTTGTCATCAAGAGTGGGAGCATGATCGCCGTTCCACAGGCTTGAACGATACGCCCGATAAGGAGTAGTTCAAAGCCTGGCGCGATTGCACCGATTGCCGTACCGGCGATGAACAGCCCCATAGCAATAACGTATAGTCGTTTTGTAGAGATGCGGCGTATCAAGTAACCGGTCGTCGGAATGACAACCGCCATCGTCAATAAGAATGCGGTCGTCAGCCATTGTGCCGCCAATGCGCTGATGTTCAGATCTTTCATCAAGTGTGGAATTGCAACACCCATGACCGTTTCGTTCAATATCACAACGAATGCTGAGACGATCAGTAGATTGATAATTACTTTATTCCATTTTTCTTTTTTGTCGGTCACGTTGATGATCTCCATTTTTTAGGCAACCTCATTAGTGTACGGATTTTGTGTGGCGAAAGCAAAGGTTTGAAATTTCTCCAGCTTTTTGTAAGCTGCTTCATTTATGATTGTTTTCATGCATAAAGAAACTCATTCAAACCACATCCTTCCGACCGCCGCAAACCTTCTTGGATTCACGTTTCTCGTTCTGACATCAATTCGTACGCTACAACTCGCGGCCTCTTCGGCGCTCATCATATTAACTGGCGTCTGTGTTATTGCGTTTTCAATCAGTGCTCTTCTTTCGTTTCAGTCAATGCGCACGAAAGAGCGAAAAACGGTGATAGATTATGAAAAATGGGCTGAACGAATCTTTATAGCTGGATTGATTGTCTGTGTGGTCGTTTCGATATTGTTGGTATTCGATATAGCTTAGTAATCGCGGTGAACGCGCTCACGCCCATGACGAGCGGAGCGCGTTCACCGAATGCGGTGTCCTTGGTGTGCCTCTTCTCTATTCATTGAACTGTTGGTTGGCGGAGACAGTTGCTTTCAGCCGATCGCCATCCTTCACGTAGCGCAAGTCGCGGAAGAACTTGTCCTCGTCTGATGGCGAGTCGAATGTGATGCGCCAGCAATTGAAGTTGAAGAACGATGCGAACTGACCCTTCGACGCATCCTTGGTCTGGATGCTGGCTGTCTTAAGCGCCAAACTGAGCTCGGTGATCAGTAGCCATCTGTTACGGGGGCGCCGGATTCCTGTCTCTTGAGTATTACTGTAGATGGATGTGGTACTCCACAGGACATATATCCGGAAACAGTACAATCCAACGACCACCAAGCCGATTATTCCGATGAGCACCGACCAGGTGGTGACGTTAGTCGGGATAGCATCCCACATGACGAATGTCGTCATCAACCCAATGATGCCGATGGCGACAGTTGCTTGGGCTGCCAGCTGAAAGAGCATTTGCCAGATGTAAAAGCGTTCGTAGTATGGTTCGGGCGGTTTACCACGATCCTTTCTGTTAATGATACGATCTGCCTCGACAAAGGCGGTGATGAGTTTTCTAACCTCGAACACTTCGCTGTCCGAGAGTTCGTTGATACTGAGCGGTTCAAAAACCCGTTTGATCTGATTGAGAATTGAAAGTGGCTGAGTATCATCCCTGTCACTCAAGGCTCTAGCCCTTCTGTCGTTGGAGTGTCAAGCGACGTTGTTCTGCGGATAAGAAGAGGTTTCTTAGGCGCCGTCCCATTGTATCGTAGCTATGGCTCACAATCAATTGATGTAGTTTAAGTAATATGGTTTAATAACATAGTCAGTTTCACGTTTTCAGTTATCAGGAAGTTGGGTATGACTACAGAAGTGTCGTTAGTGATCTTGTTGTTGGTTGCTGCAGGCTGCTTCATCCTGATGGTGAGGCAGAAGAAATGGGGATGGAAGTTCCTTCTGCTGGCGCTCACTGTCGGTGCGGTCAATGGAGCTTTGACGCTCCTCGCAATCGACATGACGGTCGCGCTGATATTGAATGGTGTTTTGCTGCTGTTCAGCAGTGTGAACATCTTCAAGACCCAGACCACTGGTGGACGAGCAATCGGTGTCGTGGTCGGGTTGATCGGTGGTGTCATGCTATTGGCGGGCATCCTCATCCTTTTGGACACGCCGTCCGGTCAGCTGGTCGTGAGGTTCATGGAGATGATACGAGATGGTCTCGGCGCTTTCGGTGAACGTCTCGGTCGTGCGATCAGCGCGTTCTGACAATCCCCGCCGACGCTCCCTCTTTCGAGGTGATGCGTCGGCGGGGCTTTCAATTTGGAGTGTCTTTATGGAGTAACGGCGACATTGTCGGCAACGCGCCGCCAGTTAGTGCCATCACCGAACATAAATGTATGTGTAGGATGATAGGCAAAAGCACCTGCTGACGGTGTTTTGTCAGTCAAATCAGAGTACAGAGCTGGCGTCGTTGGATAGCTTTGTCTATCGCCGTTATTGGTTTGGACTTTGAAGCGGCCATCTAACCCACCGTAATTGAACCGTTGCGAAAAGGTAGGATCGACAGTGTTATCTGCGACAGTAATCTCTTGGGGCGAGTCTACGATCGATATACCATATAATCCCGTCGATGATGTACCTTTGATGATTGTGTTACCCGAAATTGTAATACTCTTGGGTTTTCGTGAGCCAATTCCCCACGCTCCGATTGCCGATCGATAGTTATCATCAGTGAATGCGGTGAGGGTACTTGTCTGATTGCTGTTGGTCACTGCGTATAATGATGTTCCGTTGGCTTGTGTGTAGGTTGCGGCTGGTGCGATAGCCGTTCCGTTTGACGGCGTGACTGAATCGTCCGTTCCTACGAAGACGGTGCTACTCCCTGTATTGGTGTAGACTTTGTTGGCAAAGCCCGCTTGGACCGTCGATACGAGTTTCACGGTACTAGTTATTGTCGTCGATGATGAATCTTCAATACAACAATTCTCGGCGTAATTACCTGTAATCGTCACGCGATGCGTTCCTTCGATGGCAATACCATTTCGACCACAATCAGTGATGACATTTTGCGCTATCACACTGCCAGATTCAAAAGGCTCGCCAGCTTGATTTCGGGCATGCAAACTGATCGCCATGTCTCGGATAGATGACATATCGTTATTTGTGATGCGGCCCCATCGCGATGCTCCAGCGTAGATGCAGAGCTGTTTTGTGCGTAGATAATTACCGCTTATTTCGTAGTGATCGCTGTTATTCACCATGATCGCAGTATCATCAGAGCTTTCGACGTGATTACCGATAAAGCGAACATCAGAACCGCCGTTAACGTAGAATGCTGTCCATGCCCCACCGGCAATGTAAGCCTTCGTGATAGATTCAACATAATTATTTTTTACGACTATAGCTTGAACGCCACCATTCACCGTGGTCGGCTGCTGCATATCAACACACATATCGCGTATTTCACCTAAAAAGCGATTGTCCGCTATCGTTCCGCGATGGCAGCCGATGATACCATTCGTTCCTGCGGATGTGTTACGCAACGAAATGGTGCGCGCACCTCGACGGAACACGTTATCGGATATATCGAAATCTTCACAGTCAGTAATCCGGATACCATTTTCCCAGCCGTCGAAGCCGCCAGCTGTCGCACCATAGTTTTTGCTGCCGAAATCAATATCAAAACCCCTGATAGCAAAATTTTTACGACCTTTCCAATCCATAAGGATCGAACTTCCTGATGACTTGATTAAACGAGCACCATAGACGCCCTGTAATACGACATTATCAGCACCTGTTATCGTCGTACCACCGTCCAGACGGAATGTTCCGACAAATAATAGGGTGCCGCCTCCAGCTGCGGACAGTGCCGTGATAGCAGTCTGAATAGCCGCCGCTTGATTCGATTCAGTCGCACCATCTTTAATGCCATGGTCCGTCGCAAGCCAGACGGTCGCATCTTTTTTAACAAATCCGTACATATCAAGTGCTGCGTTGACTGTTGTTCGAATTCCTGCGTCTGATAAGCGATCGGGTAAATAAGCGTCAACTACTTTGGCATCACCACTAAGCGGAGCAATTCCGTTAGCTGCACCAATACCGATCAATTTAGTGTGTGAAACACTATTATTGGCAATATGGACATCACTGACTGCACCAGCCGCTATTTGAGATGCTCCGACGACACTTGCACGTAGTGTTCCGTCGTCGGCGTGAGATTGTCCTAAATAGTCATTTAAGACGTCACCCCATGTTCCCTTGTCATCACCGACTTTCGGTAATCGTGCCATAGTACTATTATCCTGTTTATCTGACCATAACTATAAAGCATAAGTACGACAAAGACCACTAAAGGTATTATCGTGAAGACTTTTGACATTTTTTCGAGCAATACACGACCGCTTCCCATTGTCCGCGACTCGCCCATCGCTTTCGATTAGAAAACGACCGATTGCAAACAGGACAGATTTTGGTTTGGTGTTTGAGAAGGGGCTTTGTCATACTGTTAGTATACAAAATAAAAAACTACTCGTAGGTTCGTACGAGTAGTTTTTTGTAATGTAGCGGTAAATTACTTACCACCGTACGCCATGCTGCCGTAGCCTTGGGCTTGGCTCTGGCGGGTGACGCTTGGTTTTTGCTGGGCAAGGCCGTGAAGGACGGCGCCGACACCAGTCATCATGACGACAGCAAAGCCAACATGCTTCAAGAAATCTTTACGATCCATTTCTTTTTCGAGGAGTTGTTCTACATTTTTACGAACGACGGTGTTAACGCTCATAGTATACCTTTTTTATTGATTTGTTTATTTTTGGTTAGTTTGTACTTTTAATTATAGCGGTCAGATCAGAAAACACAAGCTTTTTCTCTTGCTATTTCGGATAATCTGCGGTTAGCTAGAAGTGTGAATAATAATTATGTTTATCTAGCGCAAGCGTATGGCGAGGGAGCGTATAGTTCGTGTACATTTAACTGTACCGAGGGCCAGCCCACCCAACCTGGAAACCCGGCTAACCCTGGCACACCAGGCAACCCTAATACTGGATTTTGGCAACAGCCGAGCTTCTTGATCCCTGCGATACTTGTTATCGCAGTCGTACTTGTCAGTATCGAATTCTTGGTTCGAAAAGCTGTCAGGCGCCGTAAGAATGCTAAACAGAACGATCTCGGAAAATAGAACTATGGGATTTTTTGATGATCTGACGGCAATCGTGCAAGAAGTCACATCCATAAAGGATGACATTATTACTGAAATGAAGGCGCCACTCGACTCTTTGACACAAACTGTCACTGACATCAGTAATGATATCAAGCAAGATCAATAGCTTCTACTTTACTTGTTTAGCTACAACAAGCAGTCGCTGATCAAAGCTTCGTTTTGATGGGACGTATGTGCCAATACATGTAATCAAGTGCAGTTCGCTCTCGGACTGCCCTTTTTTATTGAACAACGATGTCGTGTCGTCGGCGTTTATTCGGGTAACTGCCGTTATTTTATAGGAGACCTTTTGTCGGTTGCCTTTTTCTATGATAATGTCATTTCCATTTTTTAATTTGTAGAGATCATGAAAAACGCCATCATTATAATGGCCATCAACGTGACCAACGATGATCGACAAGCCAGGAGTTGAGGGTAATGCGCTGCCATTATACCGGCCGGTAAAGTGAATGTTTGATGGAACGGCAATAGCGTTATGTTGGTCGATACCGACAGGCTGAACATAGCTCAGTGAAGAGATTGCCGGAATGCTCATCGTTCGAGGGTGGTCATCGGGAACGGTATAGGTACTATCTTGATCAGGAGCCGGTGGCTTCGCTTCACTTGGTGTTTCGGTAGAGACGGTCACGACTGCAGCTGGTGGAATAGTCTCTCCGGTTGTTGATACCGTCCAGCGTTGCCACGTTAAAAAAGCTGCAAACACAAGTAAACCAGCTGCGGTGGCAGTCAAAATATAATGATACGGTCGCATGTCGTTAGTATACCTCATTACGGTTGCGCTTTCAGGGTCATTACGCTATTCTGAAAGAGAAATTCATAAGGAGTACACATGTTTGGATTAGGGACGCCAGAACTCATTATTATCTTAGTTATCATCTTGGTGGTTTTCGGTGGGTCACAGCTGCCAAAGCTTGCACGAAGTATCGGAAAATCTGCAAAAGAACTTCGTGATGGTCTCGGCGGCAAGGGCGACGACGCTGATACGGCTAATAAAAAGACAACCAGCAACAACGATACAACGTCTAAATAAATAGTGTGGGTGCTTATAACGAGCACTGGGGTAATTTAAAGGGGTACATAAGGGGTGGCAACGCCAACGTTTAAAGATCACATCCGTGAGCTGAGGAACCGACTGTTTATAACAGCTGGTGTGTTTATCGTAGCATCCACTGCGGCGTACTATTTCCGCGACCCTCTGATACATGTATTGCTCTCACCTATCCACGGTGAATCACTCATGTATCTGACCCCGGGTGGCGGGTTTAACTTTATATTTCTCGTCAGTATTTATGCTGGTTTAGCGGTATCAATCCCGCTTATCATCTACCAGATATACTCTTTTGTCCGACCTACGTTACCGGAACGTTCACAAAAACTTGGGACATGGATTTTCTTTCTGTCGATTTTGTTGATGATTTTAGGTATATTGTTTGCCTACTTTTACGCAATTCCGGGCGCTCTTAATTTCTTGTACTCGTTTGCCGAGGCCTATGTTCAGGCTTCCTTGACTGCGGAATCGTATCTTAACTTTATGGTTGGATATGTCCTTGGTCTAGGTGCGGTGTTTCAGTTGCCACTCCTTCTCTTCATAACACACAAAATCAAGCCGTTAACGCCGATGGGTCTATTGAAGAGTGAGCGATGGGTCATTGTTTTGGCGTTTATTGCTGCAGCTTTGATCACGCCGACGCCAGATCCGCTCAACCAAGCAATTGTTGCGGCGCCTATTATCTTTATGTATCAGTGCGGCGTCGTTGCTATCCTGTACTCACTGCACAAAGAGAAAAAAGCAAAGAAACGTGCACTTCGTGCTGAGATGAAGAAAGTGTCGATCCCGCAGCCAGCACCGGTAAAAGCACCCGCGCCTGCCTTTGCTCCGGCGCACGTGCCTGCGCCTGCTATTCAGGCCATTCATCCTGTTTACAAACCTGCTGCGCATGTTCAATCCGCTGTCGTTCATAAACCGAAACTCATTTCCGACATGCGCCCCGTCAGACCTTCGCATATTCAATCTCTCGCTCAATCGCGTGCACCGCAGCGGCCAGTTGTGAATGCGGTTCGTCCGACTGCACCCGTCATTCACCGTCAAACTACGGCCGAACAGTCGGTTAGAGCGGCTCAGGTGCGTCCACAGTCTGCGCGCTATGGTTCGATTGATGGATTCGCTATCAGAGCCGCCTCACTTTAATATTGGTCTATGAGCGGACGACGATTCTCATTACAGACGAGGCTATACGTTCAGCTTCGACCTAATGTCCGTACAGTACGGGATTTGTATCATCTTCGCCCAGATATTCTCGGACGGCGGGTAGCACAGACTGAATTACATATGACTGTTATTCATATCGGTGAGCTATCCCGTTTGGCAACAAGTCTTGAAAAGTTTTCTATTAACAATGATACGCTGATCTATGCTGCCGAAAAACTGGTAGACAGATTAATTGGCATACGTGATCGCTACAAAGATGAGACATTCGATCTGGAGGCAATTGCGCTAGAGCCGTATGGAAAAACGGCGGCAGTTTCGTATCAAGCATCAGAGAGATTGCGTGCATTACATGCCGAATGTTTGGATGCTTTGATGGATATGTTGCGACGTTTAGGCGTGAATGATCCAATGGCATGGATGCAAACTGACAACAATCTTCGATTTGCTTTGACACTTCATCCTCATATCGCAATTGTCAAAGGTGCAAATGAATTCACGCCTGCACACGTTCGGCAAAACGCATCGTTGACGCTTATGGATATCGTCTATTAAACTTATAAAAACGACCCCACAATGAGGTCGTTTTCACTAAGCTTTTTGCGCTTTGCGCTTTGCCGCTTTCAGTTTCTTTTTCAGCGCACGCTTGATGTCAGCGCCGTGCCAGTTACGATGTTTTGCCATACTTTTCCTTTTCTTCTTTGGTATTATACCAGATTAACGGATAAGTTAGATGCCAAAACGATCATTTAAGTATGTATGAAATAGCTTCGTACCTTTTTCACGATCAGTACCCGTAAATGTATTATCAATTGTATAGTCGGCTCGATCTCTTACACCTGCCATGTTCAGCGAGAATGGACTATCATCTCTTGGATGCATTTCTGCTAGTTCTTCGGCAATCCATTCTTCAAATGTTTTGTTGTCGTCGCTTCGTCCGCGATTACCTTTTTGAATACGAGCATAGCGAACCTCTGGGTCAGCATCGACCCATATGATCGCACCGCCTCGATCTTGTATAAAGGCTGCTTCAGCAATTCGACGTATACTGACAATCGACAGTCCTTTTTTTTCTGTTTGAAGATTAGCGTTATACTGTTCAAAACCAATTTGCACAAGAGCTGCTGCGCCCAACGTCTGGCCAAGTTCAGTGGCGAGCGAACTTAGTGTTGTCCGTTCATGGTCAAGACCTCTTTCTGTTGCAATAGTTCGTAATATATCGCTACCGCTGACCATAAGAGCGCCCTGAGTTGCACTTCTTCGCAACCCAGTTTCATCTTTTCCCGCGCCATTTGTACCGGCGATACCTATCACCTCTGGAAGACGTTCAATCATGGTAGGTTATTGTACAACACGCAGCATTCCACTACAACTACGTCTTCTGCCTCGCATAAATACTACGTAAGTTGATTTATTATACATTTAATGCTATAATATTATTATAGTCATCTGACACATTGGTACCCCGACAATTTGGAGAATTAATGCCTCACCTGCGCGTGTTCGTTCACCGCCGTCATGACGTCCCGTACGGGCATCACTATGCCTTTATCGGCACGAAAGAAAGCGCTAGCCCCGGACTGACCTTTGGACACTGTATCGCTGTCAAGCCGCGCTGCGACGCAATCGACGTGCAGCGGAGTCTGGACGGTGGTATGTGTGGTATCGTCGACAGTCGCTGCCTGAAAGGTGACGACTTCATCGTGATTGTCCATGGCGATCATGGTTGTGACGAGATCGATCGAACGCTCATCGCCAACCTTGCGATTGACTTGCATCACTCACTGAAGGACACCGATGTTTTCATCTACGGCTCGTTCCTACAGACTGTGACTCGCAAGTCTTGTGAGGAATATTTCTCCGAAGCCGCCTGAGGAGGCCTGTCAGATGATACTAGTCCCCGGTTCATAGCCGGGGACTTCATCATTTTGACTTATTTGGTAATTAACGGTAGCCTATAGCTATGTCTTTTTTGTGTGAGCATCTCATGGTTCCGGGCGAAATTGCTGTCATGGCAACTGATACTGTCTATGGTGTTGTCGCACGCGCAGTCGATGCGGAAGCTGTCGCGCGTTTGTACCGCTTAAAACACCGCGAAGGAAAACCGGGAACGTTGATTGCCGGATCGGTCGAACAACTGGTGGCGCTAGGTATTGAACAGAGCCAACTCGATGCCGTATCGCAATTTTGGCCTGACGCAGTCAGCGTTATTGTCGACTGTGGCCCTGAACTTTCGTATCTTCATCAAGGTATCGGCAGCTTGGCAGTACGAATACCGAATAACGATCGCCTCGCGGAAATTCTGGCTCAGACTGGCCCGTTATTGACGAGTAGTGCCAACCAACCAGGTGAACCGCCAGCCCGAACGATTGATGAAGCACGTCACTATTTTGGCGAGCAAGTATCATGGTATGAAAATGACGGCTATGTCGATGGACCGCCATCAACGGTCATCAAAGTCATCAATAATCAAGTGAGCATTGTTCGCCAAGGTGTTGTTACCATAGCCTCGTAGCGATCTGATAGGTATACTAGGTACATGGAATCTATAAATCGTTGGCTACTTGATCAAGGTGTACAGGTAGCGGTCATCATTCTCGGTGCGGCCGTTACTATCTATATTGGAAATAAAATTCTTACGCTTGTTGTGAGGCAATTCGTGCGCGGTAAGTTACGCAAGGCGTCAAAGCTGGACATTGAAAAACGTCAGAACACACTAGCTGGATTGATTAGGACGGTGTGGCGCATTATTGTTATCGCAATAACAGCTGCATCGGTACTGAAAATTATTTTCCCAGCAATTGACTTCACTCCCCTGTTCGCCAGTGCTGGTATCGTTGGTATTGCCATCGCTTTCGGAGCACAGACCTTAGTGAAGGACTTCTTGACCGGCGTGTTTATTATCAGCGAGAATCAATATCGGGTCGGCGACATTGTCAGTATCAATGATGCTGATGGGCGGGTCGAACACATCGGTGCTCGTTCGACGGTCATTCGTGACG
>CAJYIP010000036.1 GCA_913775275.1 Patescibacteria group bacterium
GCTCGGTTTGAGCAGCTTTATACTTCTTTGATAAACGACTGAACCGCTGCGGCAACCTGCTCGGGCGTTTCGTAGTGCGTCAAGTGACCGACATTCTCAATGACAACTAATCGTGCATGCGGGAAGAGCTTTACGAGCTCTGTTTGTTTTTCGATCGGCGTAATGTCATCCAGTTCACCAGCAATGAGGAGGGTCGGTGTCGTAATGTGTGACGCAACGTCCCTGACGCTATGACTGATCGACGTGAGAAATCCTTCATAGACTGAACGTGCACTATGAAAGCGGCTAAAATGCTGGAGATGTTGTCGATGGATATAGGCGCGTGTTGTTTTGTCTTTCGTTTTTGCCATGACATTACTCATGATGAGGACACTTGGTTTTGATGACAACCATGACTTCCCTGTTTTTGCTGGAAGCTTCTTGCCGACCCAATAGTACGCGACGGCGATTTTACTGAGTAACCCGCGTGGCCCTTCGAGCGCTGGTGCTCCGATCGGGTTGACCAAGATGAGACGACTGATCATATTGGGATACTTGGCTGCGTAAGCGGCGCAGATAATACTGCCGAATGAATGGCCGAGCAGAATCGGTTGAGTATGTTGGCTGATCAAATCACGAAGGAAAGAAATATAGCTGTCGAGGGTGTATGTAGTGACAGACGGGCCGTCGCCGAAGCCCGGGAGGTCAGGGACAACAAGTTCGTAGTCTTTCTTTAAACGACGAGCGATCAAATCAAGCCCTTCACGGGTACCGCGAAAGCCATGGATCATGATAAGAGTTGGTTTTTGAGACATGAAATTAGTATAACCGAAATTAGTCTGACGGGTGCGGCTTTACTGGATCGTATGCATGAACGATGCGTGTTAACACCGTCATCGTTCGGTTAACGCTGTTCTCTGGATCAGATAGCACTTTCGTTTTCAGATACATCATTTCGGTGTGTGCGACAGCCTGACTTTGAACTGGATCCTTGAGGTCATTATAGAGCTTTGCGAAGACGAAATAGAGCTGATCATTTTCTCCGACAATATGCTCTTCTTGGAGGGCGCGGTGAATAAGATCATCGAGCTTGTCTTGCAGACTTTCGCCGTGAACGACACCTGACGCGATATGATGAAGGATCTTTTCAGCCGAGAAGAGAGGGTGTGACCACTGTGAGAGAACGCGGGCAGCAATGTCACCATCGGCGAGCGCTTCAATGGAAGCGGATTTTCTTTCGCGATATGAGGTGAGGTCGGTAATATTCGACTCTTCTGGTGACGACATATCTTTATTATAGCATAAAAACAAAGTTTTGTCATATTATAGCTTTATCAAAAATAAAATACACCGAGGAATGTCGGTGTATCTTTTCTGATGATAGTGATCGTTACGCTGCTGTCGGCTGGATGCCATGCGCCTTGATAGCATCTTGGATTTTTGGTCGATCAAAGCCGAGAACGATGTCACCAGCGATATCAGTAACGGGAACGCCGCGGAAGTCACCGTTGATCTTGTCCATAAGTTCTTTGTTAGCTTCTTCGTCAGCTTCGATGTCTTTCGCAACGTATGGAATACCGAGCTTGTCGAGCCACTGCATTTCAGTGTGGCAAAAGGCACACCAGCTGGTGCGGTAAATGGTGATTTTCGGATTGGTCGGTTGATCAGGTGAACTCATAGATTATCCTCTCTTTCGTTACTATACATTGTACAGTATTTCCGCCTAGTGGTAAAGTCGCGATAAACGACACTAGCCAGGTCTGCTTCTGTCAGATATAATACCACTTGTATGTCGACACCGTCCAAAGATAGCCAGTCAGCGAAACACGACCGTTCTTATGAACAGAGTGCACTTTCTGGACCAACATTGATCTTTTTAACGGCACTTGACACGACTTGGCGGGCATTCGTGCCGACGCTTGGTGGAACCTTTCTTGGGATTTGGCTTGATAGCCTGCTCGGAAGTTCACCGCTCGCCTTGATCATTTGTTTGATCATCGGCGCTGTCAGCAGCTTTGCGCTGATCGCTCACCAATTAATTAATGTAAGGAAACCGCGACGCTAATGTATTTCGCTGCCAGTGAGTTACACATCTCTATTGCTGCTGAACCACTGTTCACGGTGTTTGGCTTTCCTGTCACAAACTCGCTTTTGACAGGATTCATTGGGTCGACGCTAACTGTGCTTATCCTAGTTTATGTCGCTTTGATGGTCAGAAGTGGCCGCTACAATCGTTTCGTCGGTTTGGTGCAGTGGGTGTTTGAAGGTCTGCTAAATCAGATTAAGAACATCATTCCTGATACCAAGCTCGCCCGAAAGATCACGCCTTTGGCGGTCACAATCTTTTTTGTCGTCTTGATTAACTATTGGTTTAGTATTTTGCCTGGGGTCGATGCGATCCGTATCGACGGTGTGCCGGTCATCCGTAGTTTGACGGCCGACCTTAACTTTACATTGGCGATCGCGATCGTGTCGATTGTTGCCGTACAGATCTATGCCGTTCGGTATCTTGGTGCGTTTGGAAATGCCAGTCGATATTTCCGCAACCCATTCAAAGACCCGATCGGTGCATTCGAAGGCGTTCTCGAACTAGTTGGTGAATTTTCACGAGCCGTCGCTCTGAGTCTACGATTGTTTGGTAACGCGTTTGCCGGAGAAGTCCTTCTCGTCATTACTGCGTTTCTTTCCGGTTATTTCGCGTCACTTTCCCTGCCTGTTTTCATGGTATTTGAGCTGTTTATCGGCTTTATCCAAGCATACGTCTTCTTTGTCCTTACCCTGATCTTTACCGCCCTCGCCGTGTCGCATCACGGTCCTGAATCCCAGACTGCTCATTCACCTTCTGTTCGTCGTTCACCCAAGGCGGTTCCCGCCAGGAACGGCCGTTAGAGAATGATATATAATTTAAGAGAAGTAAATAAGGAGAATATATAATTATGGACGCATTAGCTTTTGGACTGACTTTCGGTTTGCCTGCTTTTGGTGCTGCGCTTGCCGTCGGTATCATTGGTGCTGCTGCCCTCAACGCATTTGGTCGTAACCCTGAAAAACTAAGCGATACCCGTACCTTGATGATTACAGCGATTGTCTTCGCCGACTCACTTGCCATCATCGGTATTATTGTTGCCATCATCGCACGCGTTATCTAGATTGGAGCTTGAATGACCTTTTTGACCCATTTCGCTTCTGAAACGACGACTGAACCTGGATTGTTCGGTGCACTTGGTATTGACTGGCGTTTGCTCGTATTGCAGCTGGTTGCTTTTTTGATCCTGGTTGTTATCCTTGGAAAATTTGTCTACCCATGGTTAATGAAGCAGGTCGATGAGCGCCAAGCGAATATCGAAGCTGCCGCTGAAGCCGCCACTGCCGCTCAAAAAGCGGCTGCCGACAGCCAGGAAAAGACCGCTGAACAGCTCGATGCTGCTCGTAAAGAAGCAGCTGAGATTGTGAATACCGCCAAGCTCGAAGCAGCTGAAATGGCTCGTCGAAGCGAAGAAAAGGCCAGGAAGACGGCTGAGCGTATTGCGGCTGACGCGCATGCACAGATCGACAAAGATATTGCCGCTGCTCGAACGGCGCTCTACAACGACACGCTTGAATTGGTGGCGACTGCGACGACCAAAATTGTTGGGAGTGAGTTGACCAAAAACATTGATCAAGCTCGCATTAAGAAAGCTGTCGAGGAAAGCAAATAATGGCACGCCGCATGTCTCGCCGCGCTCTCGCCCACTACGCCGCCAATGGCATCGTTAAGGGTGACAAGACAGTGTTGAGAAAGTTAGCGGCGTACTTAATTGAAAACCAGCGCACGAAAGAAGCATCGCTTATTGTCCGTGATATCGAGCATGTCTTATCTGATCGTGGTGTTGTCGTTGGAACGGTAACGAGTGCTTTCCCACTCGACGCGAAGGCGCTCGACGCAATCAAAGAGAGCGTTATCGGCACAACAAAAGCCGAGCGTGTGACGCTGTCTAATCAAGTCAACACCGATTTAATTGGCGGCTATGTGCTGACTGTACCTGGCCGCGAACAAGATGCCAGCGTTCGCCGCGCCCTGACCCTACTACGAACCCGAGTCAAGAAAGTTTAAGGAGATATATGACTGAAGGAATTACAACTGAACTATCGAAGGAACTGCAGCAAGCAATTGCGGCTCTTGAAACGAACAGCAACCTCGAAGAAGTCGGTGTCGTCGTTCGCGTCGGCGATGGCGTTGCGTGGATCCATGGCCTGCGCGGTGCTGGCTATAGTGAAGTATTGAACATCGAAACTGACCACGGTGTCGTCGAAGCATTTGCATTGAACTTGCTTGAAGATGAGATCGGTGCCGTTCTCCTTGGCGAAGACTCTCTTGTGAAAGCTGGTCAAACGGTTCGTTTGAAGGGTACTGTCCTTGATGTCCCAGTCGGTCCTGAACTCCTTGGACGCGTTGTTGACCCGCTCGGTCGTCCACTAGACGGTGGACCAGCGATTAAGACAAAGCAACGTGGGCTGGTTGAACGTGAAGCTGTTGGTGTCATGGGGCGAAAATCTGTCCACGAACCACTTATGACTGGTATCGTTGCGATCGACGCAATGTTTCCGATCGGACGTGGTCAACGTGAACTTATCATCGGTGACCGCCAAACCGGTAAAACCGCGCTCGCGATCGACACGATGATTAACCAAGCGAAGCAGAAAACTGGTGTCGTCAACGTCTATGTTGCGATTGGGCAAAAATTGTCAAAGATTGCCCGTCTTGTTGACCGACTGAAGCAAGAAGGCGTCATGGATCAAACGATTATTGTTGCAACTGGTCCATCTGATCCAGCATCACTTCTCTACCTCGCGCCATATGCTGCGACAGCTATGGGTGAATACTTCCGTGACAATTCCCAGCACGCCTTAATGATCTACGATGACCTGACCAAGCATGCTGTTGCATATCGTCAAATGTCGCTCCTCCTTCGTCGCCCACCGGGACGCGAGGCTTACCCGGGTGATGTTTTTTACCTTCACTCTCGCCTTCTCGAACGTTCCGCAAAATTGTCTGACGAACTCGGTGCCGGTTCACTGACTGCGTTACCAATTATTGAAACGCAAGCTGGTGACATTTCTGCCTACATCCCAACCAATGTCATTTCGATCACCGACGGCCAGATCTTCCTCGAAACCGACCTCTTCAACCAGGGTATTCGCCCAGCTATTTCAGCTGGTCTGTCGGTGTCGCGTGTAGGTGGTGCCGCTCAAACTGGCGCGGTCAAATCTGTTAGCGGTAACTTGAAGCTCGGCCTGAGTCAATTCCGTGAACTGGCCAGCTTTGCGCAGTTCGGCAGCGACCTCGATGATTCGACGAAGCACCAGATCGAACGCGGTCAACGATTGACTGAACTGTTGAAACAATCTCAGTATCAGCCACTCAGTATCTGGGAACAGGTTGCAAGTATATCGGCCGTAATCAACGGTCAGTTCGACCATGTTCCAGCCGATAAAGTAAAAGATGCTCAAGCAGCGTTATTAACAAAGCTTTGGGCTGATCACAAAACAGAGATGCAAGAACTCGATAAGGGAGGCAAGCCGGCTGACGAAATGAAAACGTTGCTTGCGAAGACTGCTACAGCTACCGCTAAGGGGTTTGAAGGCTAATTATGACAGCTCGTGGCGAAGCTCTTATGACATATCGCAATGCGTCTGATGCTTTATACGCTGCTCGGTACGATGTCGAAGAAAAGCACTATCTATTCGATAGTCAACAAGGACCACTTGGTGAGCAGGCTTCGATTTATGAAGACTATGCTGTTTCAAAGGATACACTACGCTTAGACCGTGAGCGTTTACTCGGTATATTCACAAGTGATTTGCTCCATGAACAGGAGACATTAGGAAATGCCTAGTACCCAAGCTCTCAAAGGTCGCATCCGCTCGGTAAAAAATACCAAGCAGATTACAAAAGCGATGCAGTTAGTTGCGGCCAGCAAGATGCGTAAGGCGCAAGAAGCAACCAAGCTATCCGCACCGTATACTGAAGCTGCCCGCGAAATGCTGACTGCCCTTTCATACCGTGAAGCGGTTAAAGATCACCCATTATTCAAAAAGCGACCCGTCAAGACTCGTTTGATGATCGTGATTGCATCTGACAAAGGTTTGGCTGGTGCATATAATTCAAACATTATCAAGCTATACGCTCAGCAACTCACTGAAGATGATAAAGCGGGTATTAAAAACGCCACAATTACAGTTGGTCGTCGAGCATCACAGTTCGTTGCCCGCCTGAAAGATACCGAAGTCCTTGGTTCGTATGAAGAGTTACCTGATCGTCCTGATGGCCGAGAGCTTCGGACGATCCTCAATAGCGCCAAAGGTTTGTTCGAAGAGGGTAAAGTTGACGCTGTTGATATCATTTACACTGAGTTCATAAACAGTGTAAATCAAAAAGCTGTTGTTAATCGTGTATTGCCAGCTGGTTTCGAACCAACACACGAGCCAAAAGGCCCGCGCGACATAGTCTATGAGCCAACGACCAAGCGAGTGTTAGATGGTATCGCCTATCGTCTTGTCGGTGCACAGATATTCCAAGCACTACTGGATGCCCGCGCCAGTGAGCATAGTATGCGTATGATGGCGATGAAGAATGCGACCGACAATGCTGGAGACCTTATCGACGATCTGACCCTCGCGATGAACAAGGCGCGACAAGGGGCGATCACACAGGAGTTGGCCGAAATCAGTGGCGGCGTGGAGGCTTTGAATGAGTAGTGTTGAAAACTTTACGTTGCTGCCCCATGTCGATGATATCGAAAATCCTTTCTATGCTCAGCATAGAGAGCAGCAAACGTACCGTTACTGTTTAAAGCCAGCAAGCACACAAATAAATGATGCATTTATTCAAGATGCGTTTGAAAAAGGCATTGAATATGTCGATGACCCACGGGAAACTGCTTTTATTGAACACGCATATAGCCTATACAATTTCTGGGATGAATCTGACCATCCATACAACATGCCCGAGCGTATCACGGAGCAGCTCGCTTTTTTTGAGCAACTTGATAGTGAACAAGAACTTTGGATGCTACAAGAACCACGCATATTTAGCTTTCCAGCGCTTGTTCGCGACTGGGAGAACATTCAGCATCACTGTATAGAATATGCTCGTCGTCGGACGCCAGTACCTTATGATCCAGTTCAGTATGCGGGCGACTTAAGTGATTACATACAGCAAAGGATGAAAGAAGTAACTGAAGCTGGAAACCGAAGGCTCGAGAGATTGTGGCAAGATCACGAAACACGAAGACCAAGGCGACTTTCGCTCAAGTACTTAATCGACATTAATCAAATTTCAACCGATCACATTACCGTTTAGATAAAGGAGAAGGATATGACTAACACTACAGGAAAAATAATTCAGATCGTCGGCGTCGTTATCGATGCTGAATTCGACGGGTCACTCCCGGCAATTTATGATGCACTCGAGATCATTGACGGTGATCGTAAAGTCGTTCTTGAAGTTGCGCAGCACCTCGACGAGCGAACGGTTCGCGCGATTGCACTTTCGAGTACCGATGGCCTCAAGCGTGGCGGTAGCGTCACTGCAACTGGCGCGCCGATCAGCGTGCCAGTTGGTGAAGAAACCCAAGGTCGCATGTTCAACGTCGTTGGTGAGCCGATCGATGGCAAACCTGCACCAAAAGGTGAAACGGCTCCAATTCATCGTCCTGCCCCATCACTCGACGAGCAATCAAACAAAACCGAAGTCCTCGAGACCGGTATTAAAGTTGTCGACCTCATCGCACCACTTGCAAAAGGTGGCAAAGCTGGACTCTTCGCAGGTGCCGGTGTCGGTAAAACCGTCCTCATTACCGAGTTGATCAACAACATCGCAAAATTCCATTCGGGTAACTCGGTCTTTGCGGGCGTCGGTGAACGAACTCGTGAAGGTAACGACCTCTATTATGAAATGGAAGAAGCCGGCGTGCTCGGAAAGACAAGCCTTGTTTTTGGGCAGATGAACGAACCGCCAGGAGCCCGTCTTCGTGTTGCATTGTCAGGTCTAGCTATGGCGGAAGCATTCCGCGATGAAGGCAAAGACGTCTTGCTCTTCATTGACAACATTTACCGCTACACCCAAGCTGGCGCCGAAGTGTCAGCCCTACTAGGCCGTCTTCCCTCTGCAGTCGGCTACCAGCCAAACCTCCAGGAAGAAATGGGTGCCCTGCAAGAGCGTATTACGTCGACGAAAAAAGGTTCAATCACCTCTGTTCAAGCCGTGTACGTTCCGGCCGATGACTTTACCGACCCTGCCCCGGCGACTACCTTCGCTCACCTCGATGCAACGATCGTCATGAACCGTGCATTGACGGAAATTGGTATTTACCCTGCGGTTGATGTGCTCGCGTCAACCTCGAGTAGCCTCGACCCTGAAGTCGTTGGTGTCGAGCACTACCGTGTGGCTCGTGAAGTCCAGCGGATTCTTCAGGCATACAAAGAGCTTCAGGATATCATCGCTATCCTCGGTATGGAAGAGCTCTCTGACGAACAAAAGCAAACTGTTGCACGCGCTCGTCGTATCCAACGTTTCCTTGCGCAGCCCTTCCATGTCGCCGAGAAGTTTACTGGCAACCCAGGTGTCTACATAAAGCTTGAAGACACCATCCGAGATGCATCGGACATCCTAGCTGGTAAGTATGACCACCAACCAGAAGATTGGTTCTACATGGTCGAAGGGACCCTTGCCGACAAATCAACTAAGAGCAAAAAGGCGTAGTCAATGCATCTGCAGCTGATCACGTTACAGGGCGTTCGACTCGATACTGAGATGTACGAGTTGATCGCACCGACTGAATCGGGTGAGATTGCTGTCTTTCCAGGACACGAACACTTAGTGACGCTCGCGACGCCTGGGGCATTGGCGGTTCGTCACAATAAAACTGATCGCGATACTCAGCTCGAGTACTTTGCGATCAGCGGTGGCGTTATTGAAATTGCTCCTGACACAATTCGTGTCTTGGTTGACGAGGCTGATCACGGTGAAGATATTATCGAGGCCGAGTCACGTGCCGCCCTCGAACGTGCTCTCAAACTTCGGGACGAGGCTCCGGATCAGGTGGAGCGAGAAAAAGCGGCCCAGATGATTGACCGTCACCAAGTTCGATTGAAGGTGGCCGAATTACAACGCCGCCATCGTCGATAGTTGATGCCAAGTCATGTTGGCTATCAAGGCCATCAACCTCTTCGATAAATTGGACGAGCTTCAAAGAAACCAGCGCACCCATCAGGAATGCGCTGTTTTCTCGTGTCCCGTTCGGTGAATGAAGCGTGCTCGCTCTCTCTAATGCGAGACGAATACCTAACGGAAAATCCCTGAACGCTCGACGAAGTTCGTCTTTATTCACTCCGCGTTTGAGCGTATCGAGTGGGTCGTAGTATTCCAACATATGACCGTTAAAACGGTCGAGGATCGAGTCATTGTCCGGCATCTCAGGCAACTGCTCTGTCATATCTGTAGTATAATATGGACTTGTTGTTAGGAGCAATTATTATTATGGAACACGCACACGATACTATGGAAACTGAACGCAACTATATAAATCTCCCGCTCGCTGAGGGTTCGATTGAAGCCGGTCTTGAACAGCAGGAACGACTCGAGGAATTCACCGCACGGGTTGCATCAGGTGAATTTCACGTACCAACCGATACGACCATTCCTGTTGGGTGTATAGATGGCCGGGATACACGCGATGGCATGACACCAAAACCCGATAGCGCTGGTGGCACCGAGTCGCTGTTTGTCGCTGATGATTTGACGACGAAGCGTTTAGCAGGATCTGGTGGGACAACGGCTGAAGGCTATCGCAATACACTTGCCTATGTCCAATTTAAGGGGTACGAAGTCGGTGGTCATAATGACGAACATGCCGTTCACGGAAATCCAGATGGAAGTGGCTGTGGTGCGAATGACAAATTACCGCTTATTTATGACTTTATGGTTCGGCAAGGCGACAGCCTTCGAGATATAGCTTCACAACTCGGTATTACCGTAAGCGACGAAAGTTTCGAAACGATTATGAAAAATGCCGCAGAGCGAACGGAATTTTCAAAAGGCCGCGACTTGTTACATGCCTTGAATGAAACAGGCAGTGATCATGTCGATCCACTCGTTGGTGAGCATAATGAAGTTGTCGCAGTTATTAATACTCGTGAAGGAACGACTCTTGACCGAATTGCCTTGGCAAAAGAGTTCACCGACCAGTACGAATCGTTCAACGTTGATGCATGGACGTTCACGAACGCCGCTGAACTGATCTCGGAAACACCCGAAGAGGTTGAAGCTAAAGTTTTCGCAATGGCATTCTACAACCTCGCCACAGCGCATGTCCTTTGTGGCACGAATATGCGGGTCGTCGTCCTCTAAGTTAGGAGGGCGCGCGCTTGGTTGGTCGTCTTCGTGTGCATCAACTGATCACGAAGTTCGGCTGCACCATCAAATTCACGAACATAAATCTTGAAAAAGCGTTTGAGCGGGTCGTACGGGCGCGCTTCTTTCGCATTGTACTCATCGAATAGGTCGAGATGGAGTTTCAGCAGGCCGAGGAGTTCTTCTTTGCTGCGAGTGTGGTGTTCGGTTGAAAACGCATAGGGATCGGTAAAAATGCCGCGACCGATCATGATGCCGTCGACGCCGTATTCTTTCACAAGTTCCAGCCCATGTTGGCGATCACGGATATCGCCGTTAATCGTTAAGAGTGTGTGAGGGGCAATCTCGTCGCGAAGTTGCTTGATCATTGTGATCATTTCGTAGTGTGCGGGGACTTTACTCATTTCTTTACGCGTTCGCAGGTGAATCGTCAAGTTGACAACGTCTTGTTTTAAGATATGCGTCAACCAATCGCGCCATTCATCAATCGATACGTCACCGAGGCGTGTTTTGACGCTAACTGGCAAGCCACCGGTTTTTGCAGCGGCAATTATTTCGGCTGCGATTTCGGGTGTACGGATCAATCCGCTGCCGCCTCCGGTTTTAACGACGTCTTTGGCTGGGCAACCCATATTAATATCAACCCCAGCATAGCCAAGTTCTTTCATGTCTTTCGCCATAAAAGCAAAATGTTCTGGATTCGTTCCCCAGATTTGAGCGACGATCGGCTGTTCGTCCGCGGTCATTGCAAGCCGTCCTCGGGTGCTATGGCGACCTTTTTCACTAAAGTAGCTTGCGGTATTCACGAACTCGGTAAAGTATACATCTGGTCGGGCGGCTGCGGTCACGACATGACGAAAGACAACGTCAGTCACCGCCTCCATAGGGGCGAGAATAAAAAATGGCTTTGGTAAGTCGGTCCAAAAATTATTCATCTCTCATCGTCCATAATACCGAAATATTATGAAGAATGGGAGATGCAGAGACGGTACTCTTTCCCTGATCCCCGAAGTGATGAATCACTTCTTGCCGGTCGCCTTCTGCGCGTCTTGCGCGCCTTGGACGAGCGAGCTGCCCGCGCGGACGTTGGTGGCCATCTTGTTGTTCAGTCGGATCTGCTCCGAGGTCGCGGTGCCTGCTGCAACTGCAGCGGCAGCATTACGATATTGCTGATCGGTTGCCAATCTAATCACCTCCTTAGGTGATATCGGTGTGGACGGGATGAGGGACCCTCTCAATAAGGGGGGTAGTAAGCGAGCACCATTGGTCGCTCACAATTATTGAAAGGGTCCTGTTTTGGGAAATTAAGTCCGCTCAGTAGGGATTCGGAGGGAGCGCACCTTCCACTGAGCGGACGTGAGGGCCCGGCGAGCAAGTAGCGAGGTAAGGGGGGCGCATACTTGGTGCTGGGTGGGCACGAATCGTTCGGTGAGGGCGGCTCACCTGTCGATTCCTCGCCGGGCGGCTTGTGTACCATCTCTGTTAATGTACATAGAGATGGCGTGGGAAGACAATATTACAGAAATAAGTACTATGTTCTTCTCACGCCCTCGATCTATGTATTGCTATTATACCACCAAAAGTACCTATTGGTCAATAGGTTGAATTATGTATTAAATCTTCTTCAAACGCAAGGATGCCTTTAAGAGTCGGTTCGTACGAAGACGTGTCAGGCAACTGAAGCGTCGTGATACGACTCCATATTGCTCCGATCAGCTGTTTTGTCCGCTCGATTTCATCGGCGGAATATTCGATCGGTAGATCGACGACCGTCCCATTTTTATCTGGCTCAACAAAAATCAGGCGGCCATCCGTGACAGTATACGTGCTGTAGTCCCGAGAGTTCTCGACCAATAATTTGTAAAACAATAGTTGCTGGCGGTACTTGTGAAGTTTTACTTTCTCGTATTCTGTTTTTGGAGTACCAGCAATACTTTTGCCGGTTTTATAGTCCCCGACTGAAATGGTTTTCTCAGCTACGTTAATACTTGCGACGTCAATCATGCCGGTCAAGTGGGCGTCGCCGACATAGACTTCTTGATGTTTGAAGTCCAACTCTGACTTTTGCTCCGGTGTAAAATAATCATATCGCTGTGCAAAAAACGTCGTCAGGCAGTCACTTCCCTTTTGCAGATAAAGGGCTTTGTCACTTTCTGATAGACGCTCCTTAGCTAATTCGATTTCATAGTCATGAAGGATATCTTCGAGCGGACGGCGCTCTTTATGTTGGGAGAGGTGGAGATGAGCGATCTGCAGCGTTCGGTGGATTGCTGAACCGAAACCTGACGCAGCTGTTTTAGCGCTTGGGAAATGAAGTAAGTTACTGAGAAGGAAGGTGTGTGGGCCGCCATTTAATAGATCAGTAAATGCGTTCAAGTGTGTCGCACTCAGCTTGTAATGTGAAAGTGTCGGCGCGAGGAGTTCGTATAGATCGCGGGTCGACTCGACGTACGGTGTATACCAATGGGTTTGCGCGTTGTCGATGCGAGTAGCTAGTGATTCTTCAATATTGACAGCTACCGCAGGAAGTGTCGCAATGAAACTGGCGGGAACAGTTGCTCGACCACGGTCATCTTGGCTCGAGAAACTAAGATGGAGTTCATATTTTGCACGGGTCATCGCGACGTAAAATAGGCGGAGGCGTTCGTCGCTACTATCACCCGCCGGAGCAAGGGGGAGATTTTCAGGATATGTAATTAATCGTCCGCGACTGCGTGCTTTTTCGCCCCAAACGGTATCGACGGCATTTGGAATGTAGACAATTGGAAACTCGAGCCCTTTCGACTTATGGGCGGTCATTAAGTTGACGGCTGTTTTTTCGTCACCAACTCGTTTTGATAAAGGAATACGAACGTCGAGACGTCGGTGCAACGCGATGAACGCGACCAACCCGGAGAGTGTCGTTGTCTCATCTTTGGCGTATTCGCGGAGGTGTTTACGGATGCATTGAAGCGCGTTCAGATGGTCAAGATACAGCTCGGGCTGTGCCGTAAGGCGCTCGGGTGAGAAAAAGTAACGGTACAGTGGCCCTGCCTCATCTTGGCTGTTGTCACTTGGCTTGCCGATCATGCGGTCAAGAATAACTTCGAGCGGCTCGGTTAGTGATGCTGTCGCGAGGTCAACCAGCCACTGATGGATTGATAACAACTCCGGTGTCGTTGCCATGATATCCATCCAGCGGCGCCGTCCGTCATACGCATCGCTACTGAGACGCCATAGAACCGACGATGGCAGCTCGAAAGCCGGGTGTGCGAGTAATTGAGGCATTAGCCCATTGGCGTTATCATGATCACCTTGCGCGAGCCCAACGACGACCTGCGAAAGCAGTTCGATCGCTTTTACCGGTGGTTCATCAAGGGCGTTATCCTGTCGTTCGTAGGACACGGGGATACCACTCGTCGCAAAATATGGTAATAGCTCGGTTATTTCACGGTGATGGCGTGTGAGAACGGCAATGTCGTGAGGTGCGGTACCGCTTGCAATGTGATTGTCAATGGCACTCACCAACCAGCTTCGCTCATCGATAGCAGTCGATAGCTGCGTGACATTGAACACCGCATCGCCGGACTGATGTGCTGTTAATTGCTTGTTGAGATTTTCGATGCGATTTTCCAATCGATCGCCACCTTGGGTGATAACAGCACGCGATTCTGACAGAACAGCTGATCGCGATCGATAGTTATCAGTCAGAGCAATTACGGCGGTCGTTGGATAGAGTTCTTGGAATCGTAGAATATTGCTGATATCAGCGCCTTGGAAGCTGTAGATTGCTTGATCATCATCACCGACAACCATAAGATTTGGCCGGCCTTCATTAACTGGATTATCAGTCAAGTTGTGAAGGATACGCATTTGAGCCAGGTTGGTATCCTGAAACTCATCAACGAGAATATAGAGGTATTTTTCCTGCAGATTGTATGTGAGTTCAGGGTGTACTTCCATAGCGTGAACCATTTGTAGAATCATGTCGTCGTAGTCGTAAAGGCCTGCCTGTTCCATGCGAGTAAGGTATTGATCGTATACTGTCGCAAGCGCACGTAGCTTCTTGAGTGCAGTGCGTGACTTAAAGACGAGTGCACCGTCGCTATCTTTAACGAGCCATTTCTTTTTCCATGCCGTCAGGGGCTTGGTCGGATGCTCGGTAGCGGCATCGTTGATGGCTCCGGCGAGACTATCGGCAATGAGAGATGCGAGTGGTGGGACTTCATAAAGTGATTCTTGTTTTTCGGCGATTACGCGTATATCATCAATTACTGACGAGAGGCTCTCGCCTGTTGTTTTGCTGATTTTTATCAGAGCCGGGACGACCAGGCGTTCGACAGCATCAAGGCTAATTTCGTTCTGTTCGAGGATGGCACGCAGTTCAGCACTAGTCAAGCCACTTCGCTTTAGCTCGGTGATCACTTGCCCGGCATCACCCTGATAGGTGAATTCTCCGTTCATCGTGGTCGCGAGGACATT
Source organism: Patescibacteria group bacterium (assembly GCA_913775275.1). Classification (GTDB taxonomy): domain Bacteria; phylum Patescibacteriota; class Saccharimonadia; order Saccharimonadales; family Saccharimonadaceae; genus Microsaccharimonas. Next base: position 14,834 of record CAJYIP010000036.1, read on the forward strand.
CGTGTACTCGAGGTCGGCGAAAATAGATCGCAAGATTTGATATCGTGCTAGATCATCAGCCGGCTCAAACAATGCGCCGTTATAAAAATATTCGCGGTTCTGATTGATCGTTTCCGTGCCGAAGCTGTGGAAGGTATGAATAGCGACTTTGTAAGCATCTTTTCCTATGATCGCCGTCAAGCGTTCGCGCATAGCCGCGGCACCACTTTCAGTGAACGTCAAACACAAGATGTTAGCTGGTGAGGTATCGGTTTTTTTGAGGATATTAGCGACACGGACGCTCAGAAGTTCAGTTTTGCCTGTGCCCGGTCCGGCAACAACCATAACAGGACCGTCGATCGTATCAACGGCTTCCCTCTGTGCGGCATTAAGCTGCTCGTAGCGTCGTGTCAGCTCCATTCCCCTTATTATACAACAGTGGTACAATAACGTCATGAACGAGCAGGTCTACCACGACATTGCGCTCGAAAAGCAAGTTCGAGCTTTGTTTGGTGTGTCAGCCGATGTCGATTCCGTCATTGCGCGGAACATGCCAGTAGGTCGTACGGCTGACGCAACACTTTTCTTAACGAAAAAGAAGCAGTTATTTCTCTACATCGACAGCTACGCCAAAATACTTTTATCCGACGTACAAAAACTGGTGTCGCGAGCTGGTTTGAAAGCCGAGCTCTACCTTCCGCCGAAAGGTCAACCTGATTACTTTGATGAGATTGGCCGTCGCAAATTCCGCGAGATTTTCCCCGGCCGTAGCAATATTAGTGATCGTGATATTGCGTTTTATCGGACACTTGCTCCGTATACGCCTGCGCTCGTCCTGATTAGTGAAGTCAAAGATGGCACGGTCTATCAATACGATAGCGACAGTAGCGCCGATTGGCGACCAAGTGTCAAATTCACCTACCGTCGTATCAAAACGAGTTAACGTCGGTGGAGCACGATGAGGTGCTCGATGTGCGGTGTTCGTGGGAAGAAGTTATAGCCTTGTTGTGCAACGATATCGTATTTTTCCAATAGCAAAGCAACGTCCCGAGCTTGAGTAACTGGGTTACACGATAAGTAGATAATTCGCTCTGGTTCAACTTCGAGCAGTCGTTCGGTCACAGCCCCATCCAACCCGGCTCGAGGTGGGTCAATGATGATCGTGGCGTCGCTAACAATGTATTCTAAGGCTTTCTCGCTCGCGGCTAATACGGCAGTCGCGCTTTTACGATTGAGGGCTGCGATGTTCGCCTTCATTTCATGGACAGCCGATGGGTTTAATTCGACTAAGGTGACATTTTCTTGGCCGATAGTCAGGCCGATGGTACCGACGCCACTATACAGGTCGACAGTCGGTTTGTCATGCTCAACCCATTCGCGCATGTCTTTGAGCGCCTGTTCGTAGATTGGGAGGTTGATTTGAAAGAAGCCTTCGGTCGCGTACGTAAACGGAATGTCGAGTAACGTATCAGATAGCGCAGGGAGGCCGGACTGCTGTAATCGTTGCGTGATAACGCTGGCCGGGCTTTTTGGATTTGAGAAAATCAATTCAAAGCCGTCACTATTGATACGTTGGAGCTCTTCTTCGGTGAGGGGCTTGAATTCTGGGTCTTTGACGTAGAGCTGCGCAATGACTTTTCCGTCTGCGCTTGAACGAATGAGCGCTGTCTTTAGCTGGAAACCAATTGTTCCACGGTCGCGCAGTGTATCGCGTAGTGCCAGAGCGACGCGATTAATTGCATCACTTGCCAGGCGGCTTCCGTCGACTGGCATTTTGGTGTGACTTCCGCGACGATAGAACGCCAGATCAAGTCGGTTTTCATCGGTGTCCCACCACCAGCTGAACTCCATTTTGTTACGGTAGCCGTACAGACGATTATCAGCGCGGATCATACTTGGCTGAGGAAGTGTGACGTGGTGGAGCGCGAATGCTTCATCGATAAGATTCGCCTTATAGCGCTGCTCATGTTCCGGTGTAATGATTTGCCATGGGCTGGTTGATAGATAGCTATCTGGCTCTTCCGGAGCAATTCGCTCGCTACTTGGCTCAATGACGGTAGTGACGATCGCTTCGACGTAACTTGATTTTTTACGGGTGACTTGTGCTTCAACGAGCTCACTAGGAAGGCCGCCCCAGACGAATGCTTTTCGACCATCTTCGAGCGTTCCAATGGATTGTCCTCCAGTCACTATATTATCGAGACGGAGCGTGATCAGTGGGAGGGGGCGTTTACTCATAGACTTTTAGTATATCAGACCACCCTATCGTGTATGATAAAGGTATGTTTGATTCACCCCTTGTCACTGCTGTTCGTGCTATCGCAACTGAATTTGCGCGTCGTCTCTTTATTCCTATTCTTGTCATATTTTGTATTGGTGCGATCTTTGCTATCATCCTGACGACGTGGCTCGTCATACTCAACGCATGGTGGTTCCTGTTGCTCGTCCCATTGGTTGTCGTGTCACTGGTATGTAGTGTCGTCTTGCTGGCCGTCGGGCTTGCCATTCGATTCTTAACGCCTACGCAAAGCGTCTCCCAACGCACATCGGTGCGTGGATTTGTTGATTCATTAGAGGGAGTATCGGAAGTCGTTCAGACGCCGAAAGTATTCATCCTCTTTCGCCTCGTTAAGGATATCGTTCGACCCAGTAAGCAAAGTTTTGTCTCATCTATTACGACAAACGTGACCTCATTGAAGCCTGCTTTCAAAAATATTATTGACAGCTTTCGTCCGCGCTAGTTATAGCGACTGTTGATCGTGACAGTATCGCCACCTTCTGTGACGTATGACAGGGTGTAACGATCACATCCAGCGCTAATGCTAAATGATTGACAGAGTGTGTTACGACCGGAACTTGAGCCAAAACCGGCATAAGTTATAACGTTTGTCTGTGTGGAACTCGGTGATACGATCGAAAGTGTCCGTGATGATTGAGGCATCTTTAGATTACTCTCTTCAATGTTTATCATCGTGGCAACTTTACTAGCGGTGTTATTGCTATCATCGTTTACCATTGATTTGACAGATGGATATTCGCCTTTGTCGGCGTGATATTTTTCCAAGGCTTCGGCAATAACGTTGGCTTTTGCATCGCGCTCGGCGTCACGGGCCTGTGCTTGATACATGATCATACCGATTGTGACGACGCTGACCATGATCGCGATGACGACAATAACAATAATTAGCTCAACGATTGTAAAGCCGGCTTTATGACGTCCACCCATGCTCATGGTTATGTCTTATTTCCCGCCGTACGTAATGCGGCCGTACCCTTTAGTGGTTGGCTGGGTAGGTTGCTGGGCTGTTGATTTTTGACGAAGAAGCGCGCCAATGATCGTACTTGCTCCTGTTATCATGACAATAGCGATACCGACGTGTTTCAAGAAATCCTTGCGGTCCATTTCTTTGTGAAAAAGTTTTTCGGCGTTTTCTTTCACGGTCTTTTGTATGTTCATGATTAGTCCTTTTTAGTGCCTTTACAGCATCTCGTAATGCTATAAGTATAGCTCATCAAAAGAGAAACACAAGCGTCATGATTGTGTCTTATTTTCTAGTCTATGTTGGAGTGCATTCTTTGATAATGCGGTGCCAAATCCCGGTTGACCCGGCTCGAGCACTTTCCCTTGTGCGAGTTTACCGATAAAAAGAGGGTCAAAACCGAAATCGTCAACTATTGTTGCGACTTCCGATGTATTGTGTTGATTGTCTCCAGCAATAGCAATCGCTTTGCGGTCAGTCTTTAGGAAAGGCCGGGCCATATCGTGAAGTTCGTGATACCCCATGTGACTGAGAGCTTTTACGACACGAGCTTTTTTAAAGTAAGCCTGTACTGCCTCACTAGATGACATATGTGCTGGTATCAGTGTATCGCGCGGTCCGTCGACTTCCCACCAATAATTCATGGCGTCGATGACGAGCTTGTTTTTAAAAAGTGACGGATCAAGATTGCGAAATTTACTCAGCGGCAATGCGAGGATAATAACATCCGATTGTTGGATGACGTCACCGCTGTCGGCTGCAGTCGCGCCTGGCGCAAGCACAGAGACGGTGAGTTTGATCGACTGGGCTGGTTTTGATGAGGCAATAGTGACAGGGTACCCGGCTGCGACTGCTCGTTGAGCTAGAACAATACCTAGTTTTCCAGCTCCAAGGATGCCAAGTTTAGGTTTCATTGCTTTTTAATAACTCTTTCACCATTGGAATGACTTTCGATCCGTACAGTTCGATTGTTTTACGCCGAGCTGCAATTGACACCTCTCCCCCACCGTAGACCATATCGAATCGTTCGGCGCCGACGGCTTTCATGGCCGCCGCTATTTTTTTAGCGACGGTTTCAGCCGATCCAACGTACAGTGAACCGTGAGCGACTTCGTAGTCGAACTGTTCTCGAGTGTATGGCGGCCATCCACGCGTTCGACCGACTCGATCCCACATTTTTTTGAATGCAGGCCATGCCAGTTTGATAGCCTCTTCGTCACTATCGGCAATAAGTCCTGGCGAGTGCATCCCAACGGGATATTCAGTCGTCCCAAGCTCTTTGACCGCCTGTTTGTACAAATCGACGTACGGTGCAAATCGAGCCGGCGCACCACCGATGATAGCGAGCACGAGTTTGAAGCCGTATTTAGCGGTCCGGATAACAGATTCTGGCGAGCCACCGACGCCAATAGCGACATCCAGCGAGCCAGATTCTGTTTTCGGATACACATCCGCGCCGTCAAGTGATTGCGTTTTATCACCTTGCCATGTAATTGGTTTTTCTTTTACAAGCTCTGAAAAGAGTGCTACTTTTTCTTCAAACAGCGTTTCATAATCTTTTAAATCGTAGCCGAATAATGGGAACGATTCAGTAAATGAACCGCGCCCGAGGATCACCTGAGCGCGTCCGTTCGACAACGCATCAAGTGTCGCGAAACGTTCATACACCCGAACTGGGTCATCGGAACTAAGAACGGTGACTGCTGAGGCGAGCGTAATTTGATTCGTTTTGGTGGCGATACCAGCTAAAACTGTCTCTGGGCTCGAAATAGCATAATCCTCACGATGGTGTTCGCCTACCCCAATACTATCAATACCGAGCGTATCCGCAAGCACTGCTTCGTCGATGACGGTGCGGATTGCTTCGGCGTGCGAAACCAATGTGCCCGACTCATCCTTTGGCACGTCTCCGAATGTGTCGAGGCCAAATTGAGGGTATGTTTTGTTCTGGGGCATGAATATTCCTTTTATCTATTGCTATACTTTTTATAGTATACAGATAAAATAGTGGCAACGCCAGTCTGTTTTTGGTACAATAACGGATGCGCGAGTGACACGCTCGTCACCTACTGGGGATTCGCCAAGTGGTAAGGCTCTGGTTTCTGGTACCAGCATTCGGGGGTTCGAATCCCTCATCCCCAGCCAAGTTTATTATTTTAGAACTTCCTAGGAAGTTCTTTTGTTTTGATATAATCCTTTAACAATAAAATCTAATCTAGAATCTATAGCCAAACTTTTCTTATAAATGAAAATCATGCAGCTCTTATTTTTTACATGTTATGAATGAAATTCTACTTGAATAGTGACAATATTTAGTGTACCTTAAGTACACAATGAACGTACGCATTGAAGATTTAACTAAAGACGAAACAGACTTCTTGCTTAGCTGGGAGGATGTCTATAAAAAAGGAATAGTGACTTTCTGGGTGCTGTATTATTTGTCACAAAAGCAGTATGACGCAGGCACGCTATATACACTTATCTCTGCAAACGACGCATCTCTGAATGAGCATTCGATGTATCGTCTCCTCAGGCGATTGTATGACGTAGGACTTTTAGAGCAAACTCGCAAAGAAGGTCGAAACAAATACTATACCATTTCAGAAAAAGGCAAAAACATATTGAATACATTTACCGCCAGGAATATCGCACCACTTTCACATACCATAAGGAGTTCATCATGAATCATATCAAACAACTATTGTCACAAAACATATCGACGACGCGTTTAAAACTATGGCAGCTGCTCCTATTGCTGACGTTGGTATGGATTGCGCCAATGGTATTGCCTGAAGCACTATGGCAGCATTACACACCTTACATTATAGCGGCACTACTTGCTATGTATATCGTGCTGTCCCGCACTATTCGAAACGTCCTCCGACTCACTTCTTACGATGCGATACTTATAGAACGGTTCTTTATTTTATTGTCATTTCTTGTGCCGACTGTGTATGGGATATTCTACGGTTTCCGACATGGATTCGAGCCTTTTGTGACCATAAGTTTGGTAATCAGCGGGTTTCTCTCAGTGTTGTTGATAGTAGGTATTCTGATTCATGTTAAAAAATCAAACAATTATTATCATGGTGTGAGCAAGAACGACCTCTTTAGCTAGATCGCTGTTTCCGTTTGTAAGCAGTTCGTATCAAATATGTTACAAGTAAAACCCAAGCTACACTCACACACCAACCGGCGATGATATCACTTGGATAATGAACGCCGAGATACGCCCGTGACGTTCCAATAGCCAGGACGATAATACTACCGAGCGTGACTGACAACCATCGCCATTTTGTTGACCATAGCATAATTACGAGGCATGTGATCAGAGCGGCACTTGCCATAGCGTGACCGCTTGGAAATGAAAAGCCTGTTTCAACGATCGATTGATGCCATAAGCTTGGCCGGTCGCGTTGAAAAAGCGTCTTGAGGATAACATTCGCCGCGACAGCACCGCCAAATCCAACAATCAAGAGCTTCACGTTCTCGTATTGCTTTTTATAGATCAGCCATATGAGGATTAACGTGCTGATAACAGTCATGCTGACAATGCCACCAGCCTCGGTCACGAATATAAAGATAGAGTCAAGCAACGGCGTCGCTTGTTGATGAAGCCAGTACAAAATTGATAGATCGAAACGAGGCGGTTCTTTTTCGATAATTTCCCCAGCGAGTTTAAGGAAAATGATGACCGGTACCCAAAAGAGTAAGGATATGAGGATTTTTCTTAGTAATTCTTTGTGCATCACTCTATTATACCTGTATTGATCCCTTTCAAGTTAGATAGCTTGCTATACTGAAAAGATGATTTCTCGCTATGCACTCTACGATACTTCAGAATTAAGTAATTACTATCACCTCTCCGGCCTGCCGAAAGGCATAAAGCCACAATATGGCATCTCACCGGCTATGAATGCAGCAGTTATTATTAACCAAGACGGGATTCACGAGGTGGTGCTGATGAAGTGGGGGTTGATGCCAAAGAACGCAAAAGATCCGAACTCTATCTTTCGATACAAAACGCATACTACCCCTTCGGAAAAAATCTTCTCTCGTCACAGCTGGGCACAGGCTATTCGACAACGTCGCTGTCTCGTCCCGGCGAACGGGTTTTACGAACTCGATCAGAAAAACCAGCGAGCATTTTACGTTCATGCTAATACGCGGTTCTCATCCTTCGCTGGAGTCTATAGTGAATGGGACGATCCAGATGGTGTCACGCACGGTACGTTCTCTCTCATCACTATCGCAGCCGATGCGGCTATGCCCGCGTCAAGCGAACGCATTCCAATTCTGATAAAACGCGACGATGAAGACCGATGGCTCGATCCAGCCATTAGTGACACAAGTTCACTGTACGACATGTTGCGTCAC
>CAJYIP010000037.1 GCA_913775275.1 Patescibacteria group bacterium
CCAAGCGCATGCTATACGTCGAGTTCGTCGGACATGCGTGCAACATACTCTGTCGGAGGTGCAACGACGAACGTTGCTGCTGCCGTTTCGTATCAGTCAATGGGCCGCGTCGAGCGTTTGAGGGCAAGTGACGGAACACCGTGGCGGGTGTATCAATCTCAGCAGGGCTATGTCAGCCGCCTTATTGACCAAGTGAAGATATCAGGCGGTGGTGGCTGGAAAGGTTACGGACACTACGGTACCGTTGTGACACCAAACGGTGATCTTTACGGCTTTGGTGGAAACTCTGCCGGTCAAATTACTGATGCCGCTAACCCAGACAAAATTCCTAAACCAGTGAAGATGGCCTTGCCATCTGGTGTCAAAAGGGTCAAGTTGTCGATGACATCTGGACAGGGTGGATTGGAGCTCTGCATTATCACGGATGCCGAAGACGTTTATTGTCGGAGCGAGGGAGGGTTTAGCGGTAAAGGCGATCAACTTGGATGGAACAAGCTTGAATTACCGTCTGGGTACAAGGTAAAGAGCATGGCTCTTGATGGGTATGGCCAAGGTAATACTGCGTGTTTTATCGCATCGAATGGGACAAATAGCAACGCCTACTGCGTAGGAAAAGGTGACTACGGTATGCTGGGTTCTGGCAACCATGACGCTGCCCCAATTTCGCGACCAGCGCGATTTATTCTTCCTTCGGGTCGACAGGCTGAAAAAGCATGGGTCCATGATACGCAGGCGTGTGTGAGTACGACGCTTAATGAGCTCTACTGTGCCGGAAAGAATCACGGTGGCCAATTGACCGATGGAGCAGACGAGCAGAGTACGCCGGTTCGGTACAAGATCCCACAAGGAACTAAGCCGATTGATGTTGATATGGACTACCACGGTCAAGGTGACACAATTCACGTTCTCACCAGTAGCGGTATTATCTGGTCGAGTGGCTGGAATGGCTATGGAACGGTCATGAAGGGTCGTTACGACGGTAATACAAAGAATGATAATGGCAATATGCCAATTCCTTATTCTGATAATGATAATCCAGTTATTGGAGGCACAATTTTCAACCCTGCGAGTAATCGATGTCTCGATAACTACACCTCTAGTTTAAACGACAATAATCAGGTCGTGATTCACGACTGTAACCCTACTGGAGCGCAACGGTGGGTGTACGACAGTAGCACTAACCAAATTATCAACGTCATATCCGGCAAATGTCTTTCTCGTCTTAATAACGGATCTGGAGATGGTGAATCTGTTGTGATTCGAGGATGTTACGCTGATGATGGACAGCAACGATGGCGATTCTCTGGTAACGATATCATCGACATGACAACTGGAAAGTGCCTTGATGTCAAAGGCCGCGCAACAGCGAACGCATCCCCGATGGGTATATGGGGGTGCCACGATGGTGGCTGGGAAGATTTTACATGGAATAATCTTGATAGATCCTGGAAAGCAATGATTGCTGGGGACCGTTCATTCTGCGGTCTGATGGATGGGTATGGCAGTGGCGTGTGGTGTGCGGGTCAAAACGAGTCTGGGCAGCTTGGAAATTATTTAGCTCCCGATTGGGCGGATGGCGCGCCATGCCAATCCACTGGACCGGGAACTCAGCTGTATAGACAAATGGTATTACCTGCGGGCGAATTCATCGATATCGGCAAGACGTCATACGAATGGGGTCAACAGTATAAATCTCTTATGGTTATCACTAAGAATGGGCGAATATTCGGATCAGGGCGCAATGAATTTGGTAAATTAGGTTCCGGAACTCTCGGCGATTCGAGTAATGACTATAGACAATGCACATTGCAGCAGTTTAGCTTGCCGGCAGGAGTAAAGGCTGTTGATATGTCAACGCGAGACGAATATACGACATATGTCGTTGGTGATAACGGTGTTGTGTATGCAGCTGGGCTAAACAACAATGGGCAGGTTGGTGACGGAACTACCGTGAACCGCTACAGTGCTCGGCCTCTTGCTATCCCGCGCGTTGGCTTTTATTTCTAAGATGATAGGATAGAGACATGTTTAAGAAATACATACAAAAAAGACTCGAAACATATGTCAAGAAATACTTTCGCAAGCATCCGGAAGTGAAGCTTGTCGCTGTCGCTGGCAGTGTTGGTAAAACGACAACCAAAATTGCTATCGGCACTGTCTTATCGCAACGTTTTAACATACGTCTCCACGAAGGTAATCATAACGCCGATATCAGTGCCCCGTTGTCGATACTTGGTATCGAGTACCCTGCAAATATCAGAAGCCTAGGTGAATGGGCGCGAGTATTCAAAGCCGCTCGACACCGCATCCGTCAACCGTCAGACGTTGACGTCATTATTCAAGAAGTCGGTACCGATAGAATTGGTGACGTTCCTCATTTTGGTACATACATCACACCGGATATCGCCGTCGTCACAGCAGTGTCACCAGAGCACATGGAGTTTTTTGGCACATTGGATGCCGTTGCGGCCGAAGAATTGTCGATTGTGAATTACAGCAAGCTCGGTCTCATCAACCGTGACGATATCGATGGACAGTTTGCTCAATTAATTACTAACCCGTCAATAGATACGTATGGAACGAGTAGTGCGGCTGAATATGCTGTCGTGGCCGACGAAGTGACGCTGGAGGGCTCAAGCCATGTTCTTTTGACGACACCAGAGTGGGGCGAGCGAACCGTTGAGCTCGGTATTCTTGGAGAGCCTGGTGCACGAGCGGCCGCCGCAGCAGCAGCTGTGGGCGCGAAACTTGGTATGTCGAGTGACGAAGTTGCGGCAGGCTTAAAGAAGATAAAAGCGGTGAACGGAAGAATGAACATTCTCCGGGGTGTCGATAGCTCAGTTATTATTGACGATTCATATAATTCAAGTCCTTTAGCGGCCGCTGCGTCGCTACGCGTCCTTTATCAATTACCGGCACCTCAGAAAATTGCAGTTCTAGGAAGTATGAATGAGCTTGGTGGGTTAAGTGTTGAAGCACACGATATCCTCGGCTCACTCTGCGATCCGTCTCAGTTACATTATGTCGTGACAGTCGGCGACGAGGCGGCAAAGTACCTTGCGCCAGCAGCGGTCCGTAATGGATGTCAGGTGATGAGTTTCAAAAGTGCGCTTGAGGCTGGGGCCTTCGTGCATAAAGTGATGGACATGCAGTCTATTATTCTGTTCAAAGGTTCGCAAGGGGGGATTTATCTAGAGGAAGCAATCAAAGTCATTCTTCATAGTACCGATGATGAAGCGTATCTTGTTCGACAATCACCTGAATGGCTGCGAAAAAAACAGGCATTTTTTGAATCGTTGTCGAATGCCCCGGCCGAGTCGTAGCCTTTGCTTTTACCATCTGAGTGACAAGTGATATACTATGGAGCGATATGCAGCGCTATAACCCTTCAGAGATCGAACCGAAATGGCAGGCCGCTTGGCAAGAGCAGCGAGTGAATGAAGTTGACGTAGACGCGTCAAAGAAGAAGACGTACACTGCCGGGATGTTTCCGTATCCAAGTGGAGCCGGCATGCACGCCGGACATGCATTTGGGTACACGATTGTTGATGTACTGGCACGTTTCTATCGACAACAGGGCCATAACGTCCTCAATCCTATGGGATGGGATACATTCGGTCTACCGGCTGAAAATTATGCCATTAAAACCGGAACTGCACCTGCCGTTGTGACTGCGCAAAACATTGCCAATTTCAAGAAACAGTTCAAGCGTATGGGAATGTCGATCGATTGGTCACGAGAGATCAATACAAGCGATCCTGAATACTACCGCTGGACACAGTGGGTGTTTACGAAATTATTTGAACGCGGACTAGCTTACCAAAAAGAGTCCTTGCAATGGTGGTGTCCTGTCGACAAGACTGTCCTTGCGAACGAGCAGGTTGAAGGTGGACATTGCTGGCGCTGTGGTAGCCTGGTTGAAAAAAAATCGATGAAGCAGTGGTTCTTTAAGATTACCGAATACGCCGACTCTCTCCTTGAAGAAATTCCTGCGCTTGACTGGCCGCAGAAGATTAAGACGGCGCAGACGAATTGGATTGGTCGATCTGTTGGGGCGGAGATAGAATTTTTGCTTGAAGGGAGTGATCAGTCTATTACCGTTTTTTCGACGCGACCGGACACAATTTTTGGTGCGACGTTCGTTGTCCTTGCGCCAGAGCATCCACTTGTTAAAACGCTAGGCGTTGGCGACTTTAAAGAAAGCCTTCAAGAATACGTCGCGAACGCCGTGAAGAAATCCGAGATCGAGCGTACCAATGACACGAAAGAGAAGACAGGTGTTTTCACTGGCAGCTATGCAATTAATCCTGCTACTGGTGAGAACGTACCAATTTGGGTAGCTGATTATGTTCTCGGCGGCTACGGAACCGGAGCGATTATGGCGGTCCCGGCACACGACGAACGCGACCTTGCGTTTGCTGAAAAATATCGATTGCCGGTCGTACAGGTTGTTGTTCCTGAAACCGGGACACGACAGGAGAATCCAGAGTTCCGCCAAAGTATCGTAGCGATTGTTCGTAATCCTCATACGAATACGTACTTGTCGGTTAATTGGGGCGAAAAAGGCGGCTCATTATTTATTGGTGGCGGAATGGATGACGGTGAAACGGCAATTGATACGGCCCGACGTGAAATTGCTGAAGAAACCGGCTATACGTCACTGAAATTTATTAGTCAGAGCGAAGCGATCCATCACCATTACTTTGCACACAGCAAGAATGTTGCTCGTCATATTCAAGCGACGCCACTATTGTTTGAGCTGATCGATGAAACACAAAACGACACAGCCCTCGAGGCAGATGAAAAAGATCAATTTACCATCGAGTGGTTAAGTGAAGATGAAGTGCTCGCAAAAATTAACGACGAGCTACATGCAACCAGCTACCAGACGCTCATTGGTGGTTATCGACATCGTGGTGAAGGTATCCTTGTTAATTCTGGTGCCTTCGACGGCACCTCAACGAGCGACGCTCGCGAACAAGTTGTCGATTGGCTCGAGCAGCAAGGTAGCGGCCGTGCAAAAACAACGTACAAGATGCGTGATTGGCTGATTAGTCGTCAGCGATACTGGGGTGCACCAATTCCGATTATTCATTGTGCCGATCATGGCGCCGTGCCTGTGCCTGAAGACCAATTACCAGTTGTATTGCCCGAGATTGAAGATTTTGCACCGAAAGGTGATGGTAAATCAGCACTTGCGCGAGCAACTGACTGGGTTAATACAACATGTCCAGAATGCGGCAAGCCTGCCATGCGCGAAACTGATACGATGGACGGCTACGCTTGTAGCTCTTGGTATTTGCTGCGGTACACCGATCCTCATAATGCCGAGGCAGCATGGGATCCGGCGACAGTAAATTACTGGAATCCTCTCGAATTTTATGTTGGTGGTGACCATGCTGTCGCTCATTTACTATACGTTCGTTTTTGGACACATGTTTTCAAAGACATGGGGCTTGTTGATTTCAAAGAACCAGTCAAAAAACTGGTCTATCACGGATATATCAATGCCGAAGACGGTACAAAGATGAGTAAGAGTAAGGGCAACGTGGTCGACCCGCTCGATGTTATTAATCAAGGCTATGGTGCCGACGCGCTCCGAACCTACGTACTGTTCATGGGTCCGATCGAGCTCGACGCGGCGTGGAGTTCGAAAGGTATTGCTGGTATTTACCGCTTCCTTAACCGTATCTGGACGCTAAGTCAAGAATACCTCGCTACATCCGACCGATCGTTTATAGGTAACGATAAGGCTGTTACTATTGCTCGGCACAAGCTGGTTCGTAAAGTGACTGATGATATTCATCGACTTAGTTTCAACACGGCTATTTCTGGCATGATGGAGTATGTGAACGACCTGTACAAGTTAAAGGTTGATGGCTTTTCTTATGACGTATGGCATGATGCGCTGACTACCCTCGTCCAGGTCATCGCACCATTTGCACCGCACATGGCGGATGAACTATGGCAACAGCTTGGTCATGAAGGTTTCGTCCAGCAAGCGCTGTGGCCTTCTTGGGACGATTCTTTGATTGTTGAGGATATGATGACAATCGCTATCCAAGTCCAAGGGAAGCTTCGTGGTCAATTAGCGATCTCTAAAGATACTGACGCTGAAGCCGTCAAGGCGGCGGCACTTGCTCACGAAAACGTTGAAAAATTCATAGGCGACAAAAAACCGGCCAAAGTCATTTATGTCCCCGGCCGGTTGGTGAACGTCGTTTTATAGCTATTTGAAGTGTATTGGTACGGTGATCTGTTCACCAGCCTGAAGGCCATCTTTCAGTACATCAATATTGGCAGGGTCGCCAGCGATCGAGTCAATTGCGGCACGTATATCTTTTTCGCTTCCTGGAATTTGCTCAGCGATTGACTGGAGGCCATCGCCAGGTTGAACGGTTATTGTCACTGATTCTTCAGATGGCTGCGGTTCAGCAATATAGTTCGCTGCGCCTATCGCCAGAACGCCTGCAGCGCCGACGCCGGCAACGACGCCGAGTGCTTTGATAGCCTTCTTTTGCTCGGTCGCGCACTCTGTTTCGTGTTCCTCGAGTTCTTTGGAGTGCAGCTCACTATGATCATGGTCGTCGAGGATCATTCGTCGACTTGCATCCTTTATTTGCATGTCGATTGCATCATCTAACGAATTGTTTGTGTCTTTATCGGTGGTATCTGCGGTGGTGGGTAACAGTTCACTCATAATGCTTATAAAATACCACATTTAGCGAAAAAAGCATAACCCCTTGAGTAAAAACTTCAAAAATAGTATAATGAGTCCAAGTTTATAAAAAGTATTCTCTCTAAAGAGATCGCTAGTAGGAGCAATTAACATATGGGACAACCAAAGAAGCAGACGAGCAATCGCAAGCGCGGTCTTCGTCAAAGCCACCTTGTTTTGACATTGGCTCGCCGTGTAAACGGGACATCACCTGTAAAGGTTAAAACCACTCGCCGTGAAACCGGTAAAGACAAAACAGTCGCAACTGCCAAGTAATTTTTACTTGGCTTTTTGCTTCATGACACATTTACAATAATAAGAAGAGAACAAACGCATTATGGCATCTAATCGTCATCTCGGCCGCATCGTCGCCCTTCAATCGCTCTACGAGTACGAGTTTCGTACCCAATGTGGCGATGAAACGGTCGCCGTTGCTGATATCCTCGAACGTAATATTGATCGCTATGAAACAGCGATCCAAGATACGGATTTCGTAAAGCAACTCGTTAACGGAGTTCTTGACCAGCAAGCCGACCTCGACGCAAAGATCCAACCGATCGCCCCAGATTGGCCTATCCAGCAAATTGCTCGTATCGACCGAAATATTCTTCGCATCGGTGTGTATGAATTGCTTCATCAGTCTGATATCGTCCCGCCGAAGGTGGCGATCAATGAAGCTGTCGAGCTTGCCAAAGCGTTTGGTTCCGATAACTCCAGTAAGTTTGTGAACGGCGTTCTCGGTACCGCGTATCGCACACTTGTTGAGGGAGCCGATAATAATGGCGACACCACAATTTGATAAGTTTAAAAAATACTTTTCACGCAAAAAACCATCAATTCAAGAAATTGTCCGTGAACCAACTGCTGGCGGCATCGTTTTTCGTCATGGCGAAAAAGGTGTTGAAATCCTCTTGATTCAAGATGCCAAAGACCGCTGGACTATTCCAAAAGGCCACATTGAAGAGGGCGAAACGGCACAGCAAACAGCTAAGCGCGAGATCGGTGAAGAAGCTGGCCTTAAAAACGTTGACGTCCTCGGATGGCTTGGAAAAATTCATTTCCGTTACCGTCGGATTGATAAGTTGGTACTGATGACGACTCAAATTTATCTTGTTCGCGCCAAAGGCGACACAAACGCTATCCAAAAAGAAGAGTGGATGAACGGTATCAAATGGTTCGGTTTTCATGATGCACTCGATGCGATCGAGTACGAAGATATCGGTAAACTAATGCTTCTCGCGATGAAGCGCATTCGACAGGAGAACTTGTAATGTCAGGTATGCCAACAGCACCGTATCAACAATTCGCTCAAGAAAAACTTGGGTACGAGTTTCAGAACGTTGATTTGTTGATTACTGCATTAACCCACCGGAGCTACGTAAACGAGCACCGCAAAAGTGTGTCTGAGCACAACGAGCGACTTGAATTTCTCGGGGACGCCGTCCTTGAGCTTGTTGTGACTGATTTTTTATTTCGCAACTACTCAGAAGCCGAAGGTATTTTGACGAGCTGGCGTGCAGCCCTCGTTCGCACCGAAAGTATCGGTGAAGCCGGCCAGAAGATTGGCTACGAGTCATTAATTCGCATGAGCCGCGGTGAAAAGCAGGGTGGTGAGCGAGCTCGTTTGCAGATCCTTGCCAACGCTTTCGAAGCACTCATCGGTGCAATCTACCTTGAGCGTGGCTACGATGACGCCGCGATATTTATTGCCCAACACATTACGAGCAAGCTAGATACTATTTTAGCCGAAGGCAGCTGGCGTGATCCAAAGTCACACTTGCAAGAAGTCATGCAGCGCATCGACGGCGTAACGCCACGATATGTCGTTCTCGATGAGGTTGGGCCTGATCATGATAAGATTTTTACGCTTGGGGTCTACTCTGGAAGTCGTCTTGTTAGCCAAGGTACTGGCCCGAGCAAGCAGTCCGCGCAACAAGTAGCAGCAAAAGCCGCCCTCAAGACGTACGTTAAAGAATAGTTTGGCATATGCAAACGGCGCACCATTTTCTCGTTTGAGAAGGGTGCGCCGTCTGGCATTTTGTGTGTTCTCCAGTCAACTCTTCCGCTTTTTCCGACGCGGACTGTCCTTGGACGTCAGCATGTACGCTATGCCCGCGGCGAGAGGAATTGCCAGAAAGCCTGCCAGTTTCCGATATCTCATGATCATCCTTCGTTGTCGTTATGCGAAGAGGAGGTACTAGCACGATGCCAGATAATATTATTTTAGAATAATAAGCAGTATTAGTCAATTCTTCGACGTGATTTACAGAGAGCTAATTGTTATGACGCATTGACTTACAGATAAAAAAGCTGTAAAATACTCTGAGAATAAAGAAAAATGTTTAAGAGTTAAAGGAAATTTTGTTTTTATGCTCGCAATCCGATTGCAACGCCTTGGACGCAAAGGCTACCCA
>CAJYIP010000038.1 GCA_913775275.1 Patescibacteria group bacterium
CGCGAAATTGAAACAATGCTACCTGATTCGAAAGGTGCTCGTGCCTGGCATCGACAATTAGCTTGGCGAGATTTTTACCACTATGTTCTTTTTCATTTTCCTCATCCCGAGCAAGAATTTCAGGAGCGTTACAGGAAACTCGAATGGACTAGCAATAAGCAATTACTTCAATCGTGGAAAGATGGTCAGACTGGGTACCCGGCAGTTGATGCTGCTATGCGACAACTAAAAGCCGAGGGCTGGATGCATAACCGTGCTCGTTTGATCGTTGGATCATTCCTGACAAAAGATTTGAATATCGATTGGCGAGAAGGCGAACGTCACTTCATGCAATGGTTGACTGATGGTGACATGGCAAACAACAACGGTAACTGGCAATGGATTGCAAGTGTTGGCGTTGATCCAGCACCACTTTTCCGACGATTATACAACCCCTCGAGCCAACGTGATAAATATGACCCGACTGGTATGTATGTACGTCGATATATACCTGAGCTTAAAAATGTACCCGATAAGTATCTTAGTGAGCCCTGGACAATGCCAAAAGAGGTCCAGGAAGAAGCGGGATGCTTGATAGGGAGTGATTATCCCGAGCCAATTGTGGACCATAGTGAAGCAAGAAAGCATACTCTCGAGAAATATCGATCAGTGTGAAATATATTACAGTTTAATTTCAGGTTAATACGTAGAATATAATAAGTAATATAAACGGTAAGACGCGAAAGGATAGACGACATGGAAGTATCGACCGCAATTACACTCTTGACGGTTATTGTTATTCTTCTGTCGGTTGTTATCGTCACGCTGCTCGCAATAATTATCATTTTGTTGATAAAAGTGAGTAAACTCGTGAACAGTATTCAACGGGCAAGCGAAAATGCTGCCAAAATATCAGAGTGGTTTTCACCAGTCAAAGTATTTACGGAAGCAGCAAAAGCATTCCGTTCATTAAAGCGCCGTTAACTAAATAAGGAGAAAGAATATGAAAATCGTATCAGTATTAGCAGCAGCAGTTGGTGGATTTGTCGCAGGTATCCTTTTGGCACCAAAAAGTGGTAAAGAAACTCGCGACGAGTTGAAAGACAAGGCTCAATCTTTGAAAGAAAAGTCGACCGAAAGCTTTGACCGCGCGAGTGAAGAAGTAAAAGCAGGCGGACGTCGTTTGAAAAAGATTGCTAACGAATCTGTCGAAAACATCAAAGACAACGCACGCGAAGCTCGTGCTGAAGTCGAACGACGCAGTGATAATTTGAAGCAAGAAGCTGATCGTACACGACGTTCAGTTGAACGCGACATCAAATAGTCTAAAGTAGTAAGATTCTATTCCCGCCCTTCTTGGGCGGGAATGTCGTACACTAGTAAAAGAATGAATAATCAAACAATAAACTACGAGTCTTTGTTCGAAACGCTCCCAGAGCGTTATGTTGTTTTTAGTACAGATAGTACGATTTTTACGATGCTTGCAGCAAATGAGCAATATCTCTCGATTACGGGAAAAGAACGTAACCAGGTCATAGGCCATGGCTTATTTGAGGTCTTCCCTGATACGTCGGAAAAAGCGATCAAAACTGGAAAAGGTGATTTAAGAGAGTCGCTTGAAAAAGTGCTGGCAACAGAAAAGGCTGACAGTACCGGTATCATACGATACGATTTGGCCGATGAAGACGGCGTCTTAAAAGTCCGTTACTGGCAAGCAACCCACTACCCTTTATTTGAAGAAGAGAAATTGGTTGGTATTCTTCAATCAACAGCTGACGTTACTGAATTGGTTCATTCGAACGAGCAATTGAAGTTGGCTAATTACAAAGTCGAGGAAGCGTTGTCGGCGGGCCTCATCGGGTCGTGGTCATGGGATATCAAGAAAGATATTGTGACTGCTGATGAAGGGCTTGCACATTTGTTCGGGGTCTCAGTCGAGCAGGCGATCGCAGGCCTCCCACTCAGAGTATTTATCGATTCTATTTACGAGCAAGATAAAGAAGCGGTAACGAAGCAAATCCAGTCAACACTCGATCACGGTGACAGCTTTGAATGTGAGTATCGAACGATTGATACACACGGCAAGCAGCGTTGGGTTATAGCGCGGGGAAAAGTCGAACGAGACAGTGAGGGTAGTGCTATCCAGTTCCCAGGTATTATGATTGATATCTCGAGTAGAAAGGCGGCTGAAGCGAAAATTCAGCAAAGCGAAGAGCGATTGCGATTCATGGCCGACACGATGCCACAGTTGGTTTGGGTTGCAACACCTGACGGTGGCGTCGAATACTATAATAAACATTGGTTTAGTTACACTGGTGTGAATAAAGAGATAGCTTACGGTGAAGGCTGGAATGACTTACTTCACACCTCAGACCGAGCCCGGGCTCGACGTGTTTGGCGTAAAGCGCTTGAATCTGGTGAGCCGTACGAAATTAAATATCGCTTGTTTCATCAAGGGAGCGGCGTCCATCGATGGGTCATTGGACGCGCCTTACCTTTTCGAAATAGCAAGGGTGAGATAGAGAAATGGTATGGAACATGTACTGACATCGATGATTCTATTCGCGAAATTGAAATGCGTAAAAAACTTGAAACAGAGCTAAAGCAAGAGCGTGATCGACTCGAGGCGCATGTCGCTGAACGAACGTCTCAGCTACGATTAACGAACGAAGGCTTGCGTCAAGAAATAAAGAAACGACAATCTATCGAAAAGAAAATTCGCGAGTACAGCGATGAATTACAACGCAGCAATAAAGAGCTTGAGGAATTCGCCTACGTTTCTTCACATGACCTGCAGGAGCCGCTTCGCAAAATTCAAGCATTTAGCGATCTTTTAGCCGAAGAATACGGAGGGAAGCTTGGTGATGGCGAGGAATACCTGACTCGTATTCAGAGTTCGGCTAATCGTATGAGTACGCTTATTGAGGATTTGCTGGTATTTTCACGGGTGACGACAAAGCCGGCCGTATCAAAGCCAGTCGACCTCAATATCATTCTTGAGCATACGATCGCCGATCTACAGGATCGAATCGAGAAAGAAAAAGGGGTGGTAGAGGTAATGGGCGCCCTACCAACTGTTATGGCCGATGAAACACATATGCGACAGCTATTCCAGAACCTTATTTCAAATGCTTTGAAATTTCATAGTCCCAATAATACTCCTGTCGTGAAAGTCTCGGCATCATGCGACGAGGACGAATGCATGATTCGTGTTTCCGATAACGGCATTGGTATAGATGAAAAATACAAAGAAAAGATTTTTGCTGTCTTTCAAAGACTTAATACAAAGCAAGCGTATGAAGGTACTGGCATTGGTTTGGCGGTATGCAAAAAAATCATCGAGCGATATGGTGGTACAATACAGATAGAAAGTCAATTAGGCGTGGGTACAACATTTATTATTACGATGCCGATTGAAGACGAGGTGTAACATGACCGTTCAAAAAGAACCCGTGACAATATTAATGGCAGATGATGACGATGATGATTTTTTGTTAACGCAAAAAGCATTGAAAGCAAGCAAATTGCTAAACAAACTCGTACGCGTAAATGACGGTGAAGAGCTGCTCGATTATTTATTTTGTAGAGGAGAGTATGAGGGGCAGGATATTGAGCTGCCTGGTATTATTTTGCTCGACCTCAACATGCCTCGAAAAGATGGCCGAGAGGCATTAAAAGAAATCAAAGAAGATGCGACGCTTCGAAACATTCCGGTCGTTGTCTTTACCACCTCTAAAGCTGAAGAAGATGTATATAAGACATATCAGCTCGGCGTGAATTCCTTTATAACAAAACCAGTCACCTTTAATAACCTCCTCGAAGTAATGAGCTCACTTGGACGATACTGGTTTGAAATAGTTGAGTTACCAAAGAGTGGATCGAAATAGTACTCATAACGCCGTAAAGATACTCCTGGTCGATGATGACGAGGAAGATTACCTTATCATCAAGCGGCTTTTTTCGCAGATGCGAGGCATTGAGAGTGATCTAGAATGGGTGTCATCCAGCGCCGAAGCGATCCAAAAGATCAATGATAAGGCTCACGACGCATATCTCATTGACTATCGCCTCGATGCTTTGACGGGCCTTGATGTCTTGCAGGAAGTTAATGCGCTTAATCGAACCGAACCATTCATTCTTTTAACTGGTGTTGGCGACCATGATATCGAACGAGAATCGCTCCAGTTGGCTGCGTCTGATTATCTTGTGAAAAAATATTTAACTAGTGATAACTTGGCGCGAGCAATATACTATGCTCTAGGTCGTAAGGAACAAGAGAAACAAAAAATTAAGCAGCTTGTCGAACTCAATAAAACCAAAGATGAATTTATCTCGATTGCATCACATCAGTTACGCACTCCTGCGACGACAGTTAAACAGTATGTGGCAATGGCCTTAGATGGACTTGGCGGTGACGTGAATGATAAACAAGCGACCTTACTGCGAAAAGCATATGAAAGCAACGAACGCCAACTCGCAATTATTAATGATTTACTCAAGGTTGCGCAGATTGATGCGGGACGCATGGAGCTGGCGGTTAAAGAGGTCGACATCAGTCAACTGACAACCGATGCGGCTAATGACTTTAAACCTGCCTTCGAATCAGTTCATCAGACCCTCGTATGTCATATTGAAGCGGATGTTCGGGCAAACGTTGATGAGAATGCCATCCGTATGGTTGTCGATAATCTCCTAGAGAACGCGAAAAAATATTCAGAGCCAAGCAGTGAAACGACAATCCATCTGTCATATGGCGATAGAGGGGTATATTTGGAGGTTGCTGACAGGGGTGTCGGCGTCGCTGATCCAGGGAAGCTTTTTCAAAAGTTTTCACGAATTGAGAATAAGCTATCTACTGAAGTTGGCGGTACCGGTCTCGGTCTATACTGGGCGCAATCTATCGTCAGACTGCACGGGGGAGAGTTGCGATACCAGAAAAATGAACCTGCCGGCTCACGTTTTATTATCAGTTTGCCGTTAGTGTGAAAAAAGTTACAGAAAATAAGGCCACGTCAGATATAGTAGATGACAGTATGAACAAAAATTCTGTTTTAATTGTAGAAGATGATAATGATCTTCGAGATGCCTACGTCATGATTTTGCAATCAGAGGGTATCGATGCTCATTCAGCTGCTAATGGTAAGCTTGCCCTTGAATGTATCGCCGAAAAAGGTGATCCGGGTATCATTTTTCTCGATTTACGAATGCCAGTGATGGACGGTATCGAATTTTTGAAAGAATATCATGCGGATGACCACGCAAATACCGAGGTTGTTGTATTTTCAAACTATGATGCTAAGAACGAGATTGATGCCGCGTATGACCTTGGAGCAAAGCGGTATGTTCTTAAGGCCCGAGCAGCACCGAAAGAGCTCGTTCGTATTGTTCGAACAATTCTTGGGTAACTAAGAAATAACGTCTCGGAACGCATCTTCACCGATGTGTCCTTCGAGTAATTCTTTGTTCACGCGGTATGTTCCACTTTTGTAATCAATGATACCTTGCTTTTGGAGGTTCCCTAGAATTTTGGTTGTGCTTTCACGGCTCAACCCTACTAAACTGGCTATGGTGGCATGACGGAGAGTGATACCAATGGTGTGTAGCGTATCGTTACCTATCTTTGCGCCATAGCGGAATACGAGGTAGTACAACGTGAATGCAACTTTTTCTTCGGCTCGAGATTGTTCAAGACCGTTAATTCGAAGCATCGCTGCGGTGTGATCCCGGCTTAGTGTGCTAAATAGCGCCATTAAAGTTTCTTGGTTGCCGAGAACATGTTCTTTGAAATCATCACGTGTGAATTGAAATGTTCGTACGTCTGAAACTGCTTCGTAGTAAAACAGTGATGTTGTCGTTGTTTCCATTAACCAAGAGAGTGGAAGGATGTCATCTTTCGTAAAGAAAGCAATCGTGCGCTCTTCACCTGATGTTGTGATCGTATAAGAGCGGACAACGCCGTCAGCAACCATCACACCTCGTCGTGGTGCTTCTCCTTGAAAAAAGATATTGGCACCTTTTTTGAAGGCTCGTAGTTGTGCGTAGGGTTTAATCCTGTCGGTCGGTGACTGCATAGTTTTATTATACAACTATATAAGGGTGAAATTTATCACACTTTTTTCGTGAGCATGAGCACACCATATGTAGCGTATGGTCATTATAGTAATGGCTAGAGTTAATAAAGGTGGAGGGAAAACCATGAAGCACTCAGCAACAGTCGTTGATACCCGCATCAAGCGTTTTATGCAAGAACGAATGGAAGAGTATCCAGAGTTAAAAGAAAAGTATGGCCCACGAGTTGAAGTAGTACAGCGAGGCTACTTATGGGAAGACTTAGTCGGATTATTTTCGAAGCGGGAAAGGGTACGATAATGTCACGAACGCGTCACCACAACAGTTTCAATGTACCGTCAGTTAAGAAGTCACGGCGACTTTCTTTACTGAAGGAAAGATATTCTCGAGCATTACGTCTTGACGAATGGTACATTGAAACACCAATCACGAGTACGTTTCCTATAAACAAATAATTCAGTGGAGATCATTGTGAACTTAGAGGGCAAACACATAGCATTATTAGCAACGAACGGCTTTGAAGATGATGAATTAACAAAACCTATGCAGGGTATAAAAGATGCAGGTGCAAATGTAACAGTCATTTCGGAAAGAACTGCTGATATTACGGGAAAAAATGGTACAACTGTCAGTGTTGACCTTGCTGTTGAAGACGTCATTCATGATGATTACGATGGTCTCCTGTTGCCTGGTGGATTGCAAAACCCGGATACGCTTCGACTAAATGATGATGCAATCGATTTTATCGGCGAATTCTTTGCGGCTCACAA
>CAJYIP010000039.1 GCA_913775275.1 Patescibacteria group bacterium
GTATTTCGAGGCTTACTTCTTCGGTGCAATAATGTCGTGGAGTTCTTTAGCAAGCGCTCTCGTGTAAATGCCGAGTATATCGTGACCAACCAATAATCGTCGAGCGGTTACGTTATCTCGAACGGCCGCGATCGTCTTGATATTCTTTCCGATCACGACTGGGTCTAACGCGCCATACAAGATACGGATTGGTGCTCGGACACGTTCGATATCCTTCATTGATGTTTGGTTGATAATACTTGCCTCTAGCGCACCAAGATACGAGCTGAGCGTTGTATCGGAAACATTAAACGCCTGTCCGGCAAAGCCGAGCTTCACTGCTAAAGGTGATAGTCGTGCTAATCGTTCCGGATGTTTCTTTGCGGTACGATACAGCGTCCGAAGAACATCGTCGCGTGATAATAGCCGTTCTTTTGTCGATGGCATATAAAGCGGTGGACTACAGAGCACTAACTGACGGACAAAAAGTGGATATCGTTTTGCGAGTTCGATGGCAACGAGTGACCCCATCGAATGACCGACCAGAATCGGTTTTTGCGTCAAATTCAAACGCGCCACTGTCATCAAAACCGCCCGAGCCTGAGTTACCGCATTGTACACCGCCCACTTCGGCGCAGGAGAGCGACCAAACCCAAGGAGATCGATACCGAGAACCCGAACATCCTTTGGTAGCATCGGAATCAACTCGTCCCAAGCGGCAGCCGATGCACCGATGCCGTGCAGCAAGATAATAGTCGCGGCTGGTTTTTTAACAAACTGAAACCGCGTGACATGTAATGGATATGGCACGCGGAACCAGCGATGGATAATCGTATCGAGCATACTTCTAGTATACCAAGACGATTTGATGATTTAACGGTGATCGACGAATGTGAGCGCTTTACCAGAGGCGCCACCACGACCAGTTCGTCCAATACGGTGAACGTAGTCTTCGTAGGTAGCCGGCTGATCAAAGTTAATGACGTGGCTAACATTAGGAATGTCGAGTCCACGAGCTGCAACGTCAGTCGCGACCATAATAGAAACTTTATTTGTCGCGAAGTCTTTCAGTGCACGTTGGCGCTGAGACTGAGACTTGTTTCCATGAATCGCAACAGCAGGGAAGCCGGTTTTGTCGAGGTGATCAGCCAGACGCTGAACGCCGAACTTTGTTTCACCGAACAAGAGAACCTTGTCGAAGCCTTCTTGGCTAAGCAAGTTAGCGAGGACTTCAAGCTTGTGATCCTTTGACGTCGCATGAACGATATCCTGGTCAACACTCTGACTTGTATCAGATGTACGAACCGAGACAGTTTTTGGATCACGCAAGAATGACTGAGCTAACTTTTCGATAGATGGCGTAATTGTTGCGCTAAAGAAGAGTGTCTGGCGATCAGTCGGTGTTTTGTTAACAATCGTTTGGATATCGTTCACAAATCCCATATCGAGCATACGGTCAGCCTCGTCGAGGACGAGAACCTTTACGTTACCGAGGTCGAGTTCGCCTCGCTTCATGAGGTCCATCATACGTCCTGGAGTACCAATGATAATATGCGGTCCACGACGGAGACGACGAATTTGCTGGTCGATGTTTGATCCGCCAACAAGGAGGGTAGAGAACAAACGCATGTCGTACGAAAACTCACGGAACTGTTCTTCAATTTGCTGAGCTAGTTCACGAGTCGGGGCGATCACGACAGCCGAGCGAAGGATAGGTTCTTTTGCAAGGCGTTCAATGATAGGCAGCAAGAAGGCGGCCGTTTTACCTGTACCAGTGTTTGCAAGTCCAATAAGATCATGTCCTTGAAGTGTAATTGGAATCGACTGGTCCTGAATCGCACTAGGTATTTCATAGCCTTTGAAATCAATGTTGCGCTGCAAACGATCAGTGAACTTAAAGTCCTTGAACGTGTGTGTTGCTTCGTAGACAGTTTCTTCAACAGCAACAGCTTTGTTGATAAATTTGCTTGGGTGAATATAGGCACCGCGCTTGTTGCCCGATTTTTGACGGCTGCGGCCGTGATTGAATGAGTTCGATGAGGCACCGCGTCCAGCACTACCGCCGAATGAGCGGCCGCCGCCGTAACCGCCGCCTTGGCTTGATCCTTGGCCACCACCTTGTCCTAGACGGCGAGTTGATTGACTGTTTTTAGGTCGGTATGACATAAAATAATATCCCTTTCTGGGGTAAATAATATAAGAGAATATAAATCTCGCTGCAGACGAACAGCGAGAACCTTTTGATAACTACGGCCTTCATGTTAGCTCAGTGCTATGTGGCGATAGAGACGGTATCCATTCGGATGCAATGTTAACAATTGTAGCATAGATAGGCTTTTCTGTCTAGTAATGACACTCAGTAGGGGGGATATATCGAGTCTGGCTTGTTGCTCTTCAGGAGGTTTTTTCTTTTTCTTTATCTAAGCGGATGCGCCGATCTTCAACACCTCACCGCCCATAGCTTCACGGAAATACCCATCGTGACTGACATAAATCACTGCACCGGCGTATTTTTTCAGAGCCAACTCCATCTCTTCAATACTTGGCAGGTCGAGGTGATTCGTCGGCTCGTCGAGAATTAACAATTGTGGGTCGTTAGCCAACATCGCAATCAACTGAAAACGGGCTTTTTGACCACCACTCAACCGTTCGATCGGCACCTTGCCGTCACCCTCTGTAAATAAATAGCTGTGCATCAAACTGCGAATCTTGGTCGTCGAAATAGGCAGACCTCGGTCCAGATAGAGTCGTTCAATCGCTTCTTCAAGAGGCAATGCGAAATAGGTTGGCGATACTTCTTGCTCATAAATACCGACACGAACGTGTGAATCGAGGTCGATCTCACCATCAAATCGAGTTGCCGTTGTATCACCAAGGAGTGCTTTAATCAAAGTCGTCTTACCAGCACCGTTACGTCCTCGAATTTCCAGTGCTTCGCCTTCTCGTAAATCAACTGACACTTTATCAAAGAGAGGAGCGGTGTAGCCAAGGCTCAGGTCGCGGATCTTGACCAGCAAATGCTTGCTGCGTGATTCTTCCGACCTTAGATCAATACGAACGTTACGTGCCTTGAACTTGTCGTACTGCGAGGCCGTCTTGTAGTTAAGATTTGCAACTGATTCTTTATCGATCCAGAATGTCGGCTTTTCTTTTTGTTCAAGTTCAGCCAATTCTTTACGAGATGTTTCCTCAAGCCGCTTGAACTTTTGAATCGTGGACGGATTACGAGATTTTTCTTTTAAGCGTTGATAGTCGAGGACTTTCACCTTCAAGTTAGCGATTCGCTTTTCTATCATTTCAAAGTCGTTCATCTGTGTGCCAGTCATGACCGAGTTCTGCTTGAGATATGCATCGTAGTTACCTTTGAAGCTGATCGTCGCACCATCCTTGAGCTCTACGATGCGATCGACTTGACGGAGGACGTCGCGGTCGTGGGTAATCACCAGGACGGCTTCACGAGCAGATTCCAGCCAGTCGACGAACTGAGCTTTTGCGACATAGTCCATGTGGTTGGTTGGCTCGTCAATCAGGGCCAGTTGCGCCTGTGAATGCATGATTTTAACTACCTCGACCAAACGTTTCTGTCCACCTGATAGTGTTGAGAACTCTTGATGAGCGATACCGTTTAATTGGAAATTATCGAGTTCACGTTCGATCTGCTCTTCAATCTGATAAAAACCTTTGTCGTCGAATCGCTGTAATGCATCTGAATACGCGTCGATCTTGCGCATGTCGTCTCCCATCGTCAGGGGATAGGTTTCGATAATGTGACTGAGTTCAGCGTATTCCGGTAATCCGGCCAAGACATATTGCAAGACGGTGACATTACCAACACCATGGTGCTCTTGTTGGGTCGCAACTACAACCGTTCCGCGACGGTAGATAACATCTCCGGTAAAATCTTTGTCCATGCCAGCCAAGATACCGAACAAGGTGGACTTTCCAGCACCGTTTCGCCCGATTATACCGACTTTCTCGCCGTCTTGGACAGAAAATTTGACGGCGTTCATGAGGCTCTTAGGGCCGAAGGATTTCTCTGTAATCGTAATATCTGCAATCATAATTCTCGTTTCTTATTTTTGGAACGCACCGAGCGCACCTATACCCGCTAGAATAACGACGAAGAGGATGGCAAAGATAATCGTCATTTTCACTTGAGTACGCGAGCGTAGTATACTAACCGCGACCATTTGTGGCGGCAGTTCTTGTTTGATAAATTCGATAAATTGATCGCCCGAACCTTTTGCGTCGGCAATTGCTGACATCAGGCCACCAACCTCTGCACCCATCGCATCAAAAATAATTGGTCGCTGTCCTTTAAAATGTGTTATCTCCATGTCGTACGTTTCGTCCGCCGTGCGTAAAATGTAATTACCATTTAGAATAAAGACCCGTGTCAGTAGCTGGACATTCACTGACATAATAGTATTGGTCGTTGCGCCGTCTTTATCAACCTCCGTGATTGAGACCGTCTTCGTCTCGACGTCCCATGCCAAAACCGCTCGTCGAGATCCGAGACTGCGAAAAAAACGACCGCGACCATTTGTCGCGAGGAGAACGGGAATTGATCCAGAGGT